>JAFTEH010000093.1 GCA_017453745.1 Spirochaetaceae bacterium | reverse complement strand
CCCCCTAAGAACCCCATTTTTTCGCCTTGCATTAAGTCCTTGTGCAAGCAAGGCGGATTTTAGTGTTTTTATATCCTTACCTGTTTCCCATTATTGACCAAGACGAGAATTAAAAATTGAGAAAATTATATTTTTAATTCTCGCACTTACGCACCGTCTACATCCGTGTAGACGGCTATGTTTATTCTCCCTTTCCCTTAGGAACCCTTTCCTTCCTAAAACGCGGCAATGCTAACCAGTTGCGTAATGGATTTAAGCAAATCAGTTGTTTATATTAAAACTTGTTTTCCGTGTGAGATAATAGGCTTGACTTTAAAGTCGTTATACTTAATAATGAGCGGTTGTTTGATGTGATATGACAGACCGAACTTTGCCTCTTTTTCCAGAAAAAATTCCTCAGGCATTTGCCCACCTTATAGAAAATGCTGATGCACAAACTGCTGCGGTGCTCAAGCGCGAAATAGTATATTCTGAATTGGAAAATACCGTAGAACCTTACGAGCATGTCGACCCCTTAGGTGAGCATAAACACGCAGTGCAGCCATATATGATACATCAATATAGGAATAGGCTTTTAGTCTTGACAACTGGTCAGTGTGTGGGGCATTGTCGCTACTGTTTTCGGCGTGAATTTACCGCACGCCAACTTCCGTTTTTGACTGATGAGCAAGTGAAATTTTTAGCCCACTATCTGAGCGAGCGACCTGAAATTTCTGAAGTTTTGCTTTCGGGTGGTGACCCACTTACAGGTTCTTATGAAAAGCTGAAACATCTCATACATGCTATTCGTGCAGCCGCTCCAGATGTTGTCATACGGATTTGTACTCGTGCAATCGTTTTTGCACCTGCGCTTTTTACGCATAAACTGCTTGACTTATTTGTAAGCGCAAAGCCGCTCTGGATTATCCCACACATCAACCATCGTGGAGAACTGGGTAATGCACAAGTACAAGCCATTCATCGCTGTATAGACGCTGGGCTCGCTCTACAATCGCAAACCGTCCTTTTGCGTGGAGTAAATGACACTGTAGCAGCATTATCTGATTTATTTAACTACCTAGTGCGGCTTTCGGTAAAGCCAGGCTATCTTTTTCAACTTGACACAGCACGAGGCACTTCTCATTTTGCGGTTCCTTTTGACGAAAGTATTGCCCTATGGCAAAAGCTACAGCCCTTACTCACTGGTTTATCTCGCCCCGAGTTTGCGGTAGATTTACTTGATGGAGCAGGAAAATTTTCGCTTTCGGCTGTTGCCGCACACAAAAGCATCACCCACATTGACAAATACGGATTTACTGTGCAAAAGGACGATGGAACACAAGCACAGTATACAAGGGAACGAGAACCCGCCCCTGTTTAAAACAGGGCACATTTCCCCCGCGCTTGTTGTATGTAGAGAGCCGTAATGCGCAAGTGGACACAGATAACACACAGCCCACTCCTACGCACAGATGCGCAAGCGAACACGAGCAAGCCCATATACACACGCAAGCAATCTTGAAGTATCTCTAAAAACTCGCTTTGCTTGTTTTCTATAGATTACCTACAGCTTTTTTTACGGTAAGCGTATTGCCTTCTACAGCAGTGATAACGCATGGCGTTTGTGCTTCAATGGTTTCATTCATTTCAGGAATAGCATTCCATATAACACCATTATGCGTTTTTACCTGTCCCACAGTTGTTTTAGAAAGGTCTGAAACAACCATGACATTTTTGCCGACCATTGAGTTAATATTTTTCTTTTTTTTCAATTTTTTTACGAGTGGCCGAGTCAAAAATAAGAGCAATGCCGATAAACATGCAAAAATCAATAACTGCCATGGCAGAGAAACACTTGTTGTACTTGCTATGATAATAACAGGAATACAAGCAATCGCAAACCAAATAGTAGCAAGATTATATGTCAAGGCTTCAATAACCAGAAGAATAACAAAACCAACTATCCAATAAAGTGCTTCCATAGTAAACCCCTTTAAAAAGAGGATATGGATTTACAAGAAAAAGTCAAGATTATAAACTCATCTCTCAAAACGCATTTTTTATGATTTTTAGGGATAGCTTTGAGTAGTGGCGATGTATACAAAACTTTAGTCCTGTCAAGTATACACCGCCAAATGTCGCATGGTGCAAAACCGATACGGATTACATTATAGCCAAAACTAAAAAGGTTTGGCAAAACTGCTACTCTCCTACGATTTTCCGGACCATTTCGTCTAAGGCATCTTGTAAATTTTCGACTTCGCCCGATTCGAGCAACTCACCAAATTCTTCAGCAGGTGTCCAGTATGAACCAGGAACATTCTTTTGGGAATAGGCAAATTGTGACTGATAGGCAAGAGCCGATAAAGCAATATTTTTTCGGACAGCTTCAGAGCGAGAAGCGATAACATTTGATGGTCCGATGCCCCGAATTTCAAAGCGCTTTATTTGGTTTTGCTCATTGATTAACCACAGAGCCAAGTCGCAAGCTTCCGCCAAAAACGGAGAATTGGCATTAATACCCAGTATCTTTGTTCCACCGAAAGAAGCCATTTGCTTTTTTTGCCCATTCCCAAGCGTAAATTGGGGTAATTTTGTGGCGGCATAGGCTTGTCCTAACGAAGCCTTTACTATTTCGGCATTCCATGTACCTGAAACAGCTGCTATAATTTCACGACGAGCAATACCTTCTTGCATAACAGAATCGTCACCTGTTATAAAAGCTCCCGAGTTGATAAAGGCTTGAATACCTTGTGCAGCGAGTAAGCCTGACTCATTATTAAAATCGCAAATTGCGGTGCCATCCTTTGCAATAGAAAGTGTGCCATTGTTCCCTAAAAAGAATGAAGCAATGTACCAACCATTTGATACATCCATAAATATTTTTTTACCTCGTGCTAATGCAACACTTATCATAGTATCAAGATCTGTTACATCATCGGCACTTAAAATAGAACTATCATAGTATAAAAAGTAGCCATTGTCGGCTGTTTCTGGATACCCGTATACTTTTCCATTAAGCGTTGCACTATCCATAGCGAGTTGCGAAATTGTATCACGGAGATACCTTAAATCACTTGCACGATTGATTTCATGCAAAACCCCCGCCTCAACTAAGTCTTTTAGTTGATCATTCGCAAATCCAAAAATGTCAGCTGCGTTTGTAGCGTTTTCTAAAACTTTCTGTTTTGCGTCATTTTCCCCGCAAATCTCTAATGTAATATCGAATTCCTTACCTGAATGCTCACTTTTGAATGTCTCAACTAGTTTTTCTAAAACTGCTTGTTCCTCTTGAGGGCCCCAAACTGTCAATGTAACAACAGGAGACTTTTTGCAAGCAAAGCTAAGGAAACAGAACAAAACACCATAGCCAACCATAAATAAGTGTAATAGTTTTTGTTTCATTTACATCTCTCCAGTTAGTAAAATTTATATATGTAACCTCTAAACCGCCATCTCGTTACCGTGCAACCAGATAGCGACTTTTAGGATTATCAACTGTTTAAGCCACACTCACTCAGAATTGAGTGTCGGAAGCGCATAGTACAAAAAACTAAATATTTGTCAAGAGCAGTTTTGAACGGTGCAGGTGCTAGAATCTGTATTTTTTTTCTAAAAATGCAAAAATACTCGCGATTGCTTCATAGGTTTCTTCAGGAATACAGTTGCCTATTTCGACTTCAGACAACAGATGAGCGAGATTTGGGTCGGTTACAATTTTTATATTATGTTTTTTTGCGATTTCTTCAATCCGCTTTGCCGTTTCTCCTTTTCCGCTCGCCACAACTATGGGCGCTTTTTCACCGAAGGTATATGATAAGGCAACACTCACTTTTGTTTTTTCTTTCATCACACCTCCATATTGACAGAACCCACTTGCTGTGGCTCAACATATTGCACAGGTGTTTTAAGTCCCCTCTTTTGAAATTCAATCTGCAATGCCTTGACAAGTTTTTCTTCTTGCTGTTTATCGCATGTTTGGTTTTCGACAAAGAATGAGCATAGTGAATCCTCTATGGTAAAAACAAAGTGGTTTTCTTCACATTGGGCACGCAGTATTACCTTTTTACACGAGCCTTCTGTTGTCTGTAGTAAAAACAGAGCAGCCCCACGAATACTTGCATCTGTCATTTCAAATGGCACTATAAGGTAATTCCATAAGCCACTTCCTTGTGTATGATTCAAAAGCGTCAATAACTCATCATCATGAGATAAGGCATTTTTGTCATGCTGCATTTCAGTATCGCTTGAGTCTTCAGTATTTTGATACAAAATACGGTCAGAAGCATGAGTAGCATTTTTCCGCGAATTGTCAGTATCTTCATGTTTAGTTTTATCATCTATGGGAAAAAGCCTCGTAAGAATACTTTTTTTTTGTTCGTACGACAACAAAGTTTTTTTATCGTGCAAAATTGTTTCTAAAAATGCTACATTTTTTAAGAGTGCTTTTTCATTAGACGCCTTTTTACCCTCTTTTTCTTTTAAAAACTTTTTTACAAATTCAGAACTTGCGTTATAGATAACTTCTAAACGGCTTATGTCGATATTACCATGCAAATCGGAAAGTGTTTGGACTATTGTGCGTGCTACTTCAGGCTTGTCAAAATGAGCAAGGCTCGTTTGTTCTTGAAAATGTATAGTCTGACTGTCAAGTGGGACCAAGGCAAGCGTATTCCCCTGAAATCGCACTGCCATAGTAATTGTCGTATGTGGCTTGACATCGGCATGCGTTTGAGCCACTAGCGAAAACCCACGCACAGAAATACGAACGCTTCCATCTGGAAGGCGCTCATTAACATGTACAGAAATCCTTTCCCCTTCATGCAAGATTAAACTTCTCGCGCTCTTATCCTGCGCGACAAAAAAGGGAGTAGACACATGCGAAATCATACTGTTCCTATTTTACTGGACAAACGATTTATGTCTATAGAGCCCTTATGGAAATCAATTTTATAAAAGCGGCCAATGGACTACATGACACCTGTCTGAATATATCAACATGCAGGCTCGGTTTCTGACTGTCCTATCAACAAGTAGGGTAGTCAGGCCTCACACACTGACAATGCGCTACACGGTTTCAAGGACCCTTCACGATATGCGCATTTTTTGTCAAGCCTTTTTTAGTTTTTTTTCACAGAAATCAAGTTTTAATATAAACAACTGGTTTATGCGTTAATCTTGACTAATTATAGATAAGCAGCAAAAATCATATATTAAAAATATCAGATTTGCTTAAATTTCTTAATGCAAGTGAAAAAATGGGGTTTTTAGGGGGCACCCCTAAACCGCGTTTTAGGAAAGAAAGGGTTCCTAAGGGAAAGCACCAACAAGCAAAACCGTCTACACGGATGTAGACGGTGCGCAAGCGCGAGAATTAAAAATACGCAGAATTTGTTTTTAATTCTCGGAATATTGAAAAAACAAGGATGTTTTTTCAATATTCATGCTTCGAACAAAAGTGTGTCCCTTTCCCTTAGAAGTGGCGTGTAAATGCCTTCCCTTGCCTTTATTGTATTTTTGTTTTATAATGTGAGGAAGAAGAAATGTATGAAAAAGGTTTTATTGATTATTAGTGGTTACAAAAAAGGAGCAGAGGAACTTTCTAAAAAGATTGTCGAGTTTTTACGGCAAAACCACTACGAGCCTATTTCCATGATGTACGATGGCTATGGAGCAAAAAGGAGTGATAAAACGCTCAATGCTGATTTTGATTTTGTGATAAGTTTAGGGGGCGATGGCAATGTACTTTTTGCTTCACGGTTTGCAGCCGAAAGGTGTATCCCTGTCATACCCATTAACTTCGGGCAGTTTGGGTTTATAGCTAATATACAACCTGCCGATTGGGAAGATGCCTTAAAAGACTTTTTAGATGGCAAGCAAGAAAGCCACTTTCGGCTCCTTTTTAACATTGAAGTTTTACGCAGTAATGCTTGTATTGCGCGGTACACTGCCCTAAACGAAGCCGTCGTTTCAGGAAGTGGGGTTGCAAAGCTTATTAGTTTGGAGCTTATTTACAACGAAATGTCGTTTGGAATCTTTCGGGCCGATGGGGTGATTGTCGCAACCCCCACCGGTTCTACCGCCTATGCGGTGGCGAGTGGCGGTCCGATTTTAGACCCTACTTTAAACGCTTTGGTTATTTCGCCCATTGCTCCTTTTACGCTTTCAAATAGACCTGTTGTGCTACCAACTTGTAAACCGCTTATTATGAAAGTGTTACCGCAGCGACAAAAAGAACTTTTACTTTCTATCGATGGGCAAGAATCGGTTTTGCTCCGAGAGGGTGATGAAGTGCGTATTACGCAATCTGAAACTAAGGTAAACCTCATAGGCTGCTCGCAAAAGCACTTTTACGAAGCGTTGCGTGCAAAACTCGGCTGGTCGGGAAGTTTTACGCTTAACGAATAAGTGTCAAAGCAAAATATCTAAAATTTTTACTGTGTTTTACCGATAATTACGCTACTGGTAGCTTTATGAAAAAACGATTTTTTTTAACTTTGACTTTTCTTTTTGTGCTTTTGACGTATACCTTTTCTGATACAATACATACAATACAAAAAGGCGAAACCATTTACGGATTAAGTCGTCAGTACGGTATTCCTATGAATACCATTTTAGAATACAACGGCATAAAGGACGCTACCAAAATTGTTGTAGGCCAAAAGATAAAAATCCCCAATACAACGAGCACATCTTCAAAAAGTTCTACCCAAACAGTGCAAACCTACACGGTGCAAAAAGGCGATACCATTTACGGTATAGCTAAAAAGTATGGGGTAAGCCAAGCCGATATTTTAAACTTAAATAACTTAAATGCTAAAAGTATTATCCAAGTGGGGCAAAAGTTACTTATACCGAATGCGGTAAAAGGTACCCCTCAAGCCACCCCTCCAGTTGAAGTCGCAAAGCAGCCGAGCACAACGGTAGAAGTACCAAATAAAACAACAGACGATTTGCGGCAATATACAGAAAAAAACGCAAATACGAATATTATGTGGCCAATTACTTCAAAAAAGATTTCGTACTTAGATGATAAAACATCGGGCGTTGTTATTGAAGGGAGCGGAAATGACACTGTAACAGCTATTGCTTCGGGGAAAGTTGTTTCAAGTGGCTCGTATCGTGGGTATTCAAATGTGGTTTTTGTAAAATCTGCTAACGACTATATTTATGTATATGCTGGCTTAAAAACAGTTGGGGTGACAGTTGGTGAAACAGTGCAAGTAGGCGATACTATCGGAAAACTCCCCGAAAAAGCATTATTTACACAATCTAAGCTTTATTTTATGGTGTACAAAAAAAACACCAGTATAGATCCTGCACTCGCTCCTCGTGGTGTATAAGTAAGACAATCTTAAAGACAGAAGTGTTTTCAAACTTATGGGCACTTCTAAAAACTGGAAAATTTTAAAAATTTTTTAGAGTGCGGATTTCTACCTAGTAGAAACTCATCGGGTATTGGAACCCTGAAATCACAGTGCTTAAAAATATCTCCTTTTCAATGACACTTCTAAAAAGAGAGGTTTGTACTTATCCCCTTACATAAAAATATGTATACGGTGTCTCCTATAGCGATTTTTACTTTTTATGGATGGCGCTTTCTGCGGGACTGCATCAGGTATCGATTTTAAAAGTATTGAAAAATATTCTAAACTTTTATATAATTTCTGCCGATAAGTATAAAAGCGGGTAGTGTAAAAAGACGCAAACCTATGGATAAGGTATCTTTTTAGTATTACATTGCTATACATTTTAATTATTCTGGCGAACAGAGAAAGGGAGTTTTCGATGAAACAAGGCTGTTTTATGTTTGCATGCTTTGTCATAGTTTCGGCTCTGTGTGTATTTCCTGCTCATGGGCAGGATTATAATAAGAGCTATCAGACCTATGTGGTTGATTCTTTTGACGGAAGCGAAGATGCAGAATGGACATGGGAAGTCAAAGCCAGCAAGTTTGCGACTGACGGCTACCCCAAAGTACAAACATTTGATGGAATGCCACAGGCTCTACGAGTAATGTATCCTGAGGGCGATGAATCACCTAAAGGTTTTTTGGGTGTGCAAGCAAAATTTAATCGTATGGGTGATAACTGGTTTGATATTATCCCCATGGTAGATGGAGAACCCTACGAGATACCATTTAAGGGACAGATTGCTCGTTTAGATATGTGGGTATGGGGGTCTGGTTACTATTACCAACTAGAAGTGCTTGTACGAGATGCTGAAGGACGCGTTCACACATTGCCTATTGGATGGTTAAATTTTAGAGGTTGGAAAAATATGGGTATTGCGATTCCAACTGGCATTAAACAAACGACAAAATATATAGGAACAGAGGGTTTTTCGCTTGTCTGTTTTAGAGTGCGTTCAAGTCCGAGCGAACGAGTTGATAATTTTTACTTCTTTATCGATGAAGTACAAGCGTTGACCAATGTTTTTGTTGATTCGTATGACGGATTCCAACTTTTGGATGCAAAGTTTGAGGAGGGAAAATAAATGAAAAAAACTATTATTTTTACCTTATTGTTTGCTTTCCTTGCTAGTTTTGCTTTTGCGCAAAATCAGGGAGATGCTGCAGGCGACCAACGCTATGCGACGATTGACGCCGCTGACCCTACGAGGATCGGTATTACCTCCGCTGAAATACGGCTCAAGGAAGTTTCTGTTGATAAGTTTGAAACAGAAGGAACTTGGAAAGTCGCTATGTCCAGCGATGAAGGTATTATAGAAGGGCGGCTCTTTGATGGAAGTCCTATGAATAAAGAGCCTATCGAAGATGAAGCCGATATGAATATTCCAGATGACAAGGTGTTCGGGGCAAAGATTTCGTTCTATAGACGCGGGCTTAATTCTTTTACCGTTACTGCAGCAAAACCACTTCCTGTTGAAGGTATTACTAAGACAGTAAGTGTTTGGGTTATTGGACGAAGTTTGCCACATGAATTAAGTTTAATAATTGAAGACTATTTTGGTCAGCAATTTGAAATTTATGTTGGTAAGTTAAATCATGCTGGCTGGAAACTTATGACTGCTGCAATTCCACCGCAGGGTGTCAATGCGTATGTTGGTTCAGGAATTGTTCAACGCAATAATCACTATGGCAAAAATATTGGTTTAAAGATTGTTGGTTTTAAGATTAACTGTGATCTTGACGAATCTTATGGGCAATATTATATTTACTTTGATGATTTGCGAGCGGTAACAGACTTGTATGAAATAGATATGCGCGATCCAGATGATATGGACGACAACTGGTAAACCGTAGTTGCTTTATAAAAAAGAGTTGCCTTTTGCGGTGACTCTTTTTTTTTGTCTCAAGGTAGCTGCCGATATTCCGCACATCTTCTACTACTTTTCTCAAAGGATATTTCTAAAAACTTCCTGCCTGCCCTGATGTCTTCCAAAATGCAAATTGCTACTCATTGAAAAAAAATGTAAAAAAAGCTAAACTATATGTCTAGTTTTAGCGTGGAGTATTTATGTTTGTATCTTTCCCAAATGGTGAACAAAAAGAATTTTTGCATTCAATTACAGGGCGTGAACTCGTATCACTTTTTGATAAAACTGATGATGTGATTGTTGGTTTGCGTATCAATAACGAAGTTGTGTCATTGAATCGACATATTGATGTTGATGTACGGGTCGAGCCAGTTTTTCTGAGTTCAGGCGATGGCGCCGCAATGTATCGACGAACCTTGTGTTTGTTACTGGCAAGCGCCGCAAAGCGTATATACCCGGACTTGAGGCTTTTGGTTGGCCATTCATTGGCGCATGGATATTATTATACTTTTGAAAATCATGGCAATGAAAACATAGACTTAAAAAAGATTGAAACTGAAATGCAAACAATGGTACGCAATGATTTGCCTATTGAAAATTGCTGGATGACCTATGAAAGTGCAAAAGCCTATTTTGAAACGGTCAACCAACCTGCAACTTTAAACCTTTTGGAGCATTTGAGCAAACCTAAGTTTTTAGTAACGAAGTTAGGTGATTATCAAGATTTGTATTTCCAGCCGCTTTTGGATAGAGTGGGGTGCTTGAAGGTTTTTGAACTCTTGCCCTATGATGATGGTTTTTTGCTACGCTTTCCAAAATCAAAAACTCCCAATATGCTTGATCCATTTACAGATATTCCAAAGTTGTTTAATATTTACAAGGAATATAAAAATTGGGGGAGGTTGCTTGGGGTTACCTCAGTAGCCGATTTGAACTATCTTATTGAAAATAGAAAAATTGATGATTACATCGAAATGTGCGAAATTTTACAAAATAATAAAATAGCGCAATTAACAGAAGATTTCCGCAAAAAAGCAAGTGCTCGTATTATTTTGATTGCAGGACCGTCAAGTTCTGGAAAGACGACATTTGCAAAAAAGTTGTCGCTCCATCTTAAAGTGCATGCCTTTAATCCGTCAATTATAAGTTTAGATGATTTTTACCTTGGTGAAAAAAAAGTACCGCGTGACGAAAATGGAAAACCTGATTTTGAATGTTTAGAAGCGTTGGACCTTGACCTCTTAAACGAAATCCTCATTGATTTGCTTGACGGTAAAGAAGTGGACTTGCCCCTATACGATTTTAAGTCAAGTTCTCGTCGTGATGTAACTAAAAAGTTTAAGCTACCAAAAAATGGCATTTTGATTTTGGAAGGTATACACGGAATAAACGAGCGCTTAACGGCAAAGGTGAGCACCGACCTAAAGTACAAAATATTTTTGTCAGCCTTGACACAGCTCAACCTTGACGACCATAACCGCATTCCTACATCGGATAATCGACTACTGCGGCGTATTGTGCGTGATGCGCAGTTTAGGGGAAGCCCTGCATCAAAAACAATTAGCATGTGGGAAAGTGTACGCTCTGGCGAAAATAAACACATCTTCCCATTCCAAAATACCGCAGATGCTTTTTTTAACACAGCACTTGACTACGAACTCCCTGTGTTAAAGGTGTATGCAGAACCACTTTTGAGGGTCGTAAAGCCAACGGATATTCAATACAATGAAGCGTGTCGGTTATTGGCTTTTTTACAAAATTTTTCACCTGTTCCTGCAAATGCTGTTCCTGGTCGTTCCATTGTGCGTGAGTTTATTGGTAATAGTAGTTTTTCCTATTAGGCTACTATATTACGTAGAAGTGTTTGTCATGGTGGTACATCGGTAGTTGGTTTAGAGTGATATGTTAAAAAAAAGTATTTTTTTATTTGGATTGTTTTTTCTATTGTGTCAAGGTTTTGCACAAGTATCGGTAGATGTCTTTGACCCATTTTACGAAGATTTGATTAACTGGGAAAATAAGGGGCTTATAACAGATACCCCCTTGATGTGGCCATTGCCACTACAAGAAGTAGAAAGAATTTTAGATTTAGTAAAAGAAATCGGTGACGAGCGAGATAGACGCCTTGCTACAGAGCATTACGAGCGCTTTTTTGGACGATTTATACGCGGTGGGGCAAAACTTGATTTTGGGTTTGGCTATGTTCAGGGAAATAATTTTTATATAAATGCCACCCCCGTTGTTGACCTAAACTATAAACTAGCAAAATACCTTTCGGTTGGTTTACAATTTTTACTTGACTTGACAAATAAAACCCCTAATGAAGAGCCCCTCCCTCAGTTTTTAACTTCAAATAGAGATATTTCAAATGACGATGTACGAGTTGGGTCATTTAAGGTTTTACCTTCGTTTAATTCTGGAGTAACTGTCGGTACAGCAGAATATTATTTTTCGGCACAGATTTCTCGTACATCTTATGGGCATTTCCGAGACTTAGGAATTTTTGTGTCGCGTAGTGTTCCTAAGCAGGGAGTATTTTCTCTTGTCATAAACAAGCCCCTTTTTTCAGTAAATTCGTCACTTTTGATGCTTGCTACAACTGACGATTTTGGTAAAAATCTTGGACCGAATAAGTATCTTTCTATCCACTCGTTTTATTTACGCCCACTAGACTGGATTTCGTTCGGAGTAATTGATTCAGTAATTTTTGGTGGGCGATTTGAGCCTATATATCTCATTCCATTTTCGTTTTATTTTGTTTCACAAGGAATGTTTGGGTTCCCAGACAATAGTGTACTGGGCTTTGATTTTAGCATAAAGCCCATTGACGGACTCAATATTTCAGGAGCTATATATATGGACGATATGGGCTTTAATGAAATTGTTCAGTTCAAAAGTGCAAAGGCTCGGATGTCAGGTGAATTTGGGATTTCGTATACCATGCCGAAAAAAAGTTGGTTTCGCTCGGTTTCGTTTGATTATACATTTGTTACGCCATATACATACACGCATTTGACAAATGAGCATACTTCAAATTTAAATTACCAAAGCTACACTCATTCAGGTAAAAATGTTGGAACGAATCTTGAACCAAATTCGGATAGGTTTTATCTAAAAGCAGAATTTGAACCTATTGACCCGATTAGGATTTCACTTACGAATACCTTAGTGCGACACGGTAACATAAACGAAAGTATAACCGATCCTCTTTTTTTGTTTAAATACATGACAGAAAAATACAACACAGATGGTTCTGTTCTTAATCATGCAGGTATATGGGTGGGGAACATACGCAAGGATACTTTGTTGTACTCTAATCCTTTTTTGAAGCAGTCAATTATAAATTATGTGTACCAACTATCATTGGATTTTTCTTGTCATTTACCTATTCGACGAAGTGGTGGGCATATACAAGCTTATCTTGGCTACTGTTTTGAAGCCGATATTAATTCTGGTGTTTCTCATGCAATGTTCTATAAAAGTACCATAAGCGAACAGTGGAGTGATGCAAAATGGGAAGAGGTTGTTTCGGGAACATTTAATGCTAATGGAAATACCTTTACCACTGCTGATATTATTGCTGAAAGAGATAGGCAGGTGCAAGAATGGAAAACAAAGGCAACTGGCAAAAAATTTAATCATTATGTCAAGTTGGGTCTCAGTTTTACATACTAAAATTAGCATAGGTGATACTTCTAAGGACTTCAGTTTTTAGCAATTACTTTTATAACATACTCGTGGGGATTATATGAAAAATCATATTTGGAAGTTTACAAAATGTGGCGGTGTTACGCAACTTGTTTTAGAAACTGCTGATGACTTGTTGCATTTGAAAGAATTAGATCAAAAACTATGGACAGTATTGGCAATGCCGACAAAGGGGATTTTTTTTGACTATGAAACGGCTGAAATATTGGATTTGGATAATGACAATTTTATACGGCCCCCAGAAATTTTACAAGCGATTGATTTTTTGGATTCTAGTTTACACAATATATCTATCATCTTGACAGACGGAACAACACTTTCGTTAAAGGATATTAAGGATAAAGTATTATTGCAGTCGGCGCAGTGGTGTATTGCTAGAGTTGACAATTCAAAACAGGAACTTTCACTTGCCGAAGTTCAAGATATACAAAAAACATTTTTGACTTCGCATGAGCCTGAAGAACTTCTTGCGGATGATACAGAAGAAACGCGTTTAAAGAAAATACTCTGGACACTGATTCGTAAAAATCCTGAAGCGACCGTTCAAGAAATACTTACAAAATTCAATGAAGAAAAAGACCAATATGTCAAGTGGAGTGAAGACTTACATCAATTAAGTTATGGTATCACTTTAGAACAAATGCAACAAGCGATGAGTGCGTTTGATGCTGTACAGAAAAAAATTGATGATTTTTTTGTGCGTTGTACCCTGCTTGAATATGACCCACATTCACAAATTCCTCTTACCGATTATAGTGAAGTACTAAAACCGTTTGCTCGTGAAACATTCGATGAAGCAAATGAAGTGTTACGCTCTTTACCAATTTCTATCCCTTGTCTTGAAAAGCGATTAGATTTGCAACAAAAGATAAATCCGTCTTGGATAAATGAAATGCGTGCTTTTTATGCGCAGGCTGTTTTACCATTGCTCGGTGAATTTCATATTATAACCGAAAGTGATTGGAAAAAACTTTCAAAAAAGATTTTTGATTTTAAAGAATTTTATAAAACAAAAACAGAATTAACTGTTGGATCATTGAGTGTAGCATTTTTGAAAAATGTCCCATTTACGAGTGAAACATTGGAGCAAGAAATTCAGGAATACATAGTTTTTGAAAAGCAAAAAACTACTATTCAACTTTTGAAAAAACTCTTATTATTGCGTACAAACTTTTTTACCCTATTAAAAAACTATGTGAGTTTTTCTGCCTTTTATTCAGGCGAAGGTTCTGTTTTTCAAGCAGGTGTTCTCTTTTTTGATGCGCGTTCCGCTCATTTGTGTTTTGAATTGTCAGATGATACTCGGCACGCAACACTTGACATTTTATCGGGCGCATATTTGGTATATTGTGAAGTTACACGATACGAAAAAAAGAGAAATATTTTAGCGCTTTTGACAAATGGTATTTCTGATACTGTTGTCGTTGGACGGAATGGGCTTTTTTATGACCGCGATGGAAATGACTGGAATGCGACAGTTACAAAAGTGCTTTCTAATCCAGTGAGTGTAACTGAAGCGTTTTTTACGCCGTATAAAAATATTGCTCGTATGATTGAAGATCAAATTGCAAAAAAAGCGAGCAATACAGGTGAGACAACAACTTCATTATTGTCAAGTGTTGCCGAAAAAGCCAATGCAGCAAAGGAAGGCTCCCAACCAGCAGCAACTAAAAAGTTGGACTTAGGAACTATTGCATTGATAGGTACTGCCGTTGGAGGGATTTCTACTTTGATTGGGAGCTTACTACAAGTGCTTTTTGGACTTGGCTTTTGGGTTCCACTTGGGCTTTTAGGTTTACTACTTATCATTTCAGGACCATCAATGTTGCTTGCTGCTATGAAACTTCGTAAGCGAAGCATCGCACCGATACTTGAAGCAAATGGTTGGGCGATAAATGTGCACGCACGCATAAATATCCCATTTGGACATTCCTTGACAAAATTGCTTACTCTTCCAAAAAATTCTCGACTCATAGGTTTTGACAAGTTTGCAGATAAAAAGTCAGGCAAACGCATTATAGCAGTGTTATGTTTGATTTTGGTATTAGCGCTCACATATTGTTATTTTGCTTTTATAAAAAATCTTGGGGTCAACCCTCTTATGTGGTTTAGAGCACAGTAAACAAAAAGAATGCTCGTTTGACTTTGTTTGTGATTTGAGGATTTTGTCTTGGTTCATGGGGCTATTGGGTGCTACCAAAAAGTGTACAAAATCATAATATTACATTTTTATTAAATCGGTCTATCTGTCAACTACCTACTGTTTAGATTAAGTAGGTAGTTGTTTTCTTTGTGGTACTAACGAAGTGTTTCTACTTTTTGTAAATACTTGTAAAATTCAGTACCACTGACGAGTAATTCTGGTTCAAAATATCTGCCATTGGTAAGTTGCATAATGTCATTTTCAACCATGGCAAGACAGGCATCAAAGTAGAGCGAGCCGATTGCTACATCAAAGATTGGTGAATTTGTTCGTGTTCTATATCTATTACTGTACATGTTCAGTTTGCTTTCATTATTAATGCAGAGTAAGTGCCATAAAAAAACAGCAACATCTTTTCTCTTTGCTATATCTGTTGCTACTTGTGCATCTTGAAAATACCAACCTGCAGATTTTAGACGGTCAGCGAGCATAGAACTTTTCCATTTTGAGTTGCCTGTAATAGTGTTAAAAGCATCTGTTATTTCATCTGTCAAGGTTGTCATATCAATGAGCAATATTTTTTCTTTGTTTATAATTGCATTAACAGTTTTAGAAATGCCGTCACCGATTGTATATTTTGCATAACTATCATTGCGTTCTTTTAGGTATGCATCTGAATATAGTTTATCTAAAAAAGGCAAACTTGCATCAAAGTAAACGACTGCCTGTGCATATTCATTCACTTGCGCATATACATGTCCTAAGTATGTGGCAAGCCGCATATATTTAGGAAATCGATTACAGAGTGGTTCGAGATATTCGATAGCATCATTGGCTTTCATTCTCTTTGCATTTACTAAGAGAGCATACTCATCATACGGATTTTGCTTTAATGCCCTTTCGACATAGGTTTTTGTTTTGCTTGTACTTTTTCGCAAGTAGTAATAATCAGCCATCAAAGCATTTACACGCGCAAGATATTTGTCATCTGTGCTTGGTGTAGCAAGTAGTTCATCGAGATCTTTAAACACCGCTTGCATTTCGATGTCATTTGGATTCGATAATTGTTTGACAAGTCTATGTTCAATATCAGTGAGTTGTGGTTGTACTTGCTCAGTTAAATCCGTTCTAATAAAAATGTCATCTTTGAGTGTAGCACAACTTGTCAAAAACAGGGTTATAAGTATAAATAATATTTTTTTCATGTTGTTCTCCTATTTTTTTATAAAACCTTCAAAGGCATGTATTTTACCATCAATGCTAAATGTTAAAATATCATTACGCCCATCTGCATTTACATCAGCAAAGATTGGGTTGCTCGTTCCTGAAATTGGAAAGCCATCAATCAACATCAGTGTATTTGTATAAGCATATACTGCATTGCCACCACCACTGACAAATATTTCGTCAAGTCCATCATTAGTTATATCTTGAACGGTTATACGCATGTTTACATCCTTATATGCAAGTTTTGTAGAAGTTTTTTCCCGACCATCGAGTTGCAATATATGTAAAATGCCATCAGAGTCGATAACTAAAATTGCATTTAAGGTTGGAGAATATATCGGTTGTATTTGACAAGAAAAATTTAATTTCTGCATTATAATTTGTCTATCAATACCTGTAGGCTGATTGGGATCAACATAGTCAAGTGTAAAAAGACCATCTTCAGTGATATTTGCGATAACTAATTCGTTTTTTGTATTTTTGAATAATAGTGGTTTGATAGCGCTAATACTTTCAAGTTCTATACAAGGATATTTTTCCATACCCATTGAATCAAAAAAGTATACAGTGCTATCAAAAGATCTTGGTAATGCTACAATTACATCTTCGTACACACTTGGGGCTGTTTTCATTGTAGTGTGCATAGGCTGTGAATATGATATTTCACCCTGTTCTGTTATATATACGAGTTCTGTATCTTCTTGAGATGAAAATACGAGGGTGTCATTGAAGACTACTGGTTCGCCAATGCTCTTAATTGATGTCAAGAGTGGGAATGGTGAATATGAATTGAGGTTTTCGTCAAGTCGATATACTGTTCCATTTTTTGTAAGCGCCCATACTGCTTTGAGTCTGTCGTTTTGCTTATGAATTGTAATGCTCGCATTTGAATCAACCTTTATGGAAGTGACTTTATCATTTGTCAAGTCAAATGAATAAAGCCTTTCTCCAATAGACCAAAATAGGAATGGACTGCCACTGCGTGTTTTTGCATAGTGCAATTCGCCAAAGAGTTTTCCTTCCATCTGTTTTGGGAAACTTGCGACACGGCGTAATGGTGCGGCCTCTTGTTTTACCGCATATAAACTAAAGCTACTGTTTTGGTTGCCATGGAGCTTAAAAGACAGTAGCCCTGAACCGTAGTGTGAGAGTATGCTATTGAGCGTTTGATTTGACTGTAAGAAAAATGGAACACTACGCTCCATGTCATAGTACAAGACAAATGAAGTTTCACTTGTGCTTTGTTTTAGAATCGATTTCCATTTTTCATTTTTTGTGATAACCTTTGATTCATTTACTGATTGTTTGTATCGTGCAATTCCTTCAGAGCTTTCAGAAAAGAAAACAAAGTCGCCGTCAATAAAGTAAAACGGTGTTGGTAAGTCAATTTTGAAAAGTTTTAAAAGAGCAGTTACTAGTGGTGGAAAAACAATACGCGAAATACGAATATCATCAACGACGGTAGAAGAATTTTGATCTATAAGAATAGATGAAAATAGCTTTGTAAAAAATGCGTTGCATTTTTGTTTGTCGCTTATTGAAGTAAAAAATATTGGAGCATCGACACCGTCAACAGCAAACACTCCAAGTTCTTCTCCAAACCAAGATAAAATCAAATCTTCGATAGTGCCACCGAGCAATGTTCGTACTAAATTGTTGGCGCTCTTGTAAGTATTTTTTATATCGGTCGGTAAAAATGGGTCAAGATTTTCTAAGAGCTCTTTTGGTGTTTGAAAGTTTAAAAGCGTAAAATACTCTGTCGTATCTGGTAAACGATTATACGCTTTTGGTACAGAGGCTTTTGTATTTAGAATACTGGCTAGTTGCGTGTGCTCAGTTTTTAGTTTTAGGTCACCTGCTACTTTAAGAGATTGGTTTTGAACTTGTATGTTGATATTACTTCGTTCAGGAAATGTAATTTCGTTTAAGATTGTTTCTAATGTTGTGTTATTAGAAACAAGGGTTTTCTTTGAATGATTTAAATCAGCAAGTATGTTAATCGCCCCTTGCTTATTTTGCTGTAAGTCTTTTTTTAAGGATTTTCTAAATTTTTCGGAGTTTTTGGAGATGATGCTTGTAAAATCTAAATCATCGAGAGTTCCGTTGTGGAGTTTTGCGAGTAACAAGTTTTTGTAAAAGCGGAAAACGACATAGCTTGACTCAGAAAGTTGAAAAGAAAAATATCTGCCTTGTTCATCAGTATGTGTGTCAAGTTCATCAATTTCAAAATCATACACAAGGCTTGGTTTTAGTTTTAGTGCAATAGGCAGAAGCCGTGTTATACTTGAACGAAAGCCCAAATCAGCAAAAGCATATATTTCAAATTGTTCACTATTGGGATTTTGCTCATTAGTGTTTGTATACACGGCAGCATCTAATCGAATATTTGCTAAAAATGAAAAAAATGGACTAGATATAAAATCATTTGAGCGTAAAACTTTTATAAGTGAATATATATCTGCCATGCTTGGATCAGAAAATAGCTCATCAAGTGCTTGAAGTTCTAATGTGTCAGAGAGAAGTTTTGAAGCAGAAGGAACTGAAGCATACAAGGAAACATTTTCAGGAACATGTTCTTCTATAGAATCGGAAAAAAAAGTAGCATATCCTACCCATATAAGGAGCGCCCCTATTAAGCATAAAAGCAGCATAAAAAGTATTTTAAAAAATCGGAGTATCGGATTTTTCTTTTTTTTTGTAGGGGGCTCTTTATCTATCGTTTTTTTTATTTCTGTTTTTTCAGTCACGCTACTGTTTATGTTTTGACTTCCGTTATTATTTGACAAATGCTCCTTATCGAGTGCGTCATTTTCATGAGCTTGATGTAAAGTTTCTTCTCTTTGCAAAATGCTCTCATCTACTTGTGTGTCATTATGAACTATCTGACTTTTTTGTTCCAAACTATCAGTGTGTTTACTATCGCCAATTTGGTTTTCTTGCATGGTGTATTCTCCTATCTATACGCTTTTATAGTTATTAAAATAAATCACAGCATTATTCAGTATATAATAACAAAAAACATTTGAATTTCAATACTCGGTAAAAGATTATTCGTGTGCTTTGCTCTTAGTACTCCAGAACTTGCTGCGAGGTATGGTAATCATTTCTTTTTACTACCATGCTACAAATATGGAATATGTGTAGAGGTGTCAAAACATATCTGGTCAGTGTAGTTATGTAGCTATAGGCGATTCTAAAAGAAGTTTTTCAGTTTTACGCAGAATCGGTAAGGAAAAGATAAAAGTTGTTCCACGATTTTTTTCGGAATGAAGAAAAATATCACCTCCGTGTTCTTTGATAACTTTATATGTAAGTGTAAGACCAAGTCCTGTACCTTCGGGCTTTGTTGTAAAATAGGGTTGGAAGATTTTTTGAATATTTTCTTCATCTATTCCACAGCCTGTATCCTCAAAACTAATATATACAAGATTATCTTTTTCATAGGTGGAAATAAAAAAATTGCCTCCTTCTGTCATGGCCGCTTTTGCATTGGTAAAGATATTGACAAAAGCTTGTCGTATAAATCGCTCATCGCCAAGTATGGTGTGAATAGTTGGGTCAAGGTCTAGTACAATTTTTATTGACGCTTCTTTAAATTCTTCATCGTACAGTTCAACTATTGAATTGATAAGTGAGTTAATATGGATATTTGTAAACTCAAAACTGATAGGTCGAACTGCAAATAAAAAATTTACAACAGTTTTATTAAGACTTTCGATTTCTTCAGTAATAACATGTATGTGTTTTAAAATTTTTTCTTTATCATCATTGTCAATAGCGAGAGTGTTAATTTTTTTTTCTAAAAGTTGTGCATGTATACTCATGGCACCGATGGGATTTTTTATTTCATGCGCCACACCTGCTGCAGCGTTACTAAGGCTTGCGAGACTTTCAAGTCTGTGTTGGCGTATTTCGTCTTGCTTTTCTTTTGTAACATCTTTTAACACTATGATGTTTCCAATAACTTTTTTTTCAAGCACAAGCGGGAAAATTGACACTTCAATATATACAGGGGTGCTACTTGTATTACTATTAAGTATAAATGTTTCAGTTTTTTTTACCTCTTCATTGATTATAACTTCTTTTACAAAGAGAGCTATTTTATCGCAGTTGATACATTCCCAAAATAATTTATCTTGCAATTCACCTCTATGTATGTTTAAAATTCGTGAAGCGGCTCTATTTACCTTGACAACTATGTTTGCCTTATCGAGTAGAATAAGCCCATCGTAAATCGAATCCATTGTTGCTACAAAAAGAGAGTACTCTTCTTCAAATGAAGTAAGCAAGGTGCGTAGTTGTTCTGCATTCATACGGCTTGCTCGTTTAAGTGCGCTTAGTAAAAATTCTCGCATTAAAAAAGTTCTCCTAGTTTTATAGCTATGTTTTCAAGAGCGGTTTGTACGGACACATTATATACCGACTGTGCTTTTTTCCAGTAATATATTTCATCGGTAGCTTTTTTGTAGTTTTCTAGTTCAAGTGCATCAATATGGGTTTGCGAGTGTAATGCAGTTTGAAGCACCACAAGAATTTGTTTGATAAAAATTTCAAATACTGTTTTACTTTTTGCCTTGTCAATATCGGATAAAATCTGACTAATAGTTTTCTTTTCAGCACTTAATTGAGCGACAGAGGTGCGCAAAATACTTGAGCCAGTTCTTTCTGCAACTACAGTATCGCCGAGTGCACACACCCAAAATTCGGTTGCCGCTTGTTTGATTTTTTCAAAACTGACTGGTAAAAAAGTATTAAAGTAGTTTTCCAACGGGTTTTGAGTATTGTACGGTAATGAACTGTCCTGGAAAACACGCTCAATAACTTGGTTTTCTACTTCGGTTGAGCGCTTGACAAAATTATATTTACGCACGCGTGACAGAATAGTCTGCATAATTGCTGCTGGCCTAGTGCTTATTAGTATAAATGTTGCATGTTGTGGCGGTTCTTCTAATATTTTTAGGAAAGCAGAGCGTGCTCCTTCTTGCATATATTCTGCACTGTCAAGTATTAAAAATTTTTGTTTGCCGACTGGAGTGTGGCGCAACCATTCTGATGCTTTTCTCACTTGGTTAATCGGCAATGTCGAATACATACATTCATTTTGTATTTTTTCACTTATATCGATAATTTTTTGACAAGACTTTGCAATGGCAGGATATTTTTTTTCATCATCGATGGAAGGAAAATCTTGAACGATTGCATCTAAAAGTAATTGAATATCAGAAATAAGTGGAGCGGCTTTTGTAAATCGTGTTTCGTCCGAGTCCCAGAGGCGATGATCAAAGCGTATAAGTAATTTTTTTACAGAGCGGGAAAATAAAAAGTGAGAGCCCTTTGTTTTTTTTCTTAGGAATGTTTGTGCACTTGCTTTGATTTCAGGTAGTAGGTCCCTTGCCCCAACGATGAGTAAGTCAACACTAGTCATCGCTCGCATTTGTGTACAGGATTGACATGTGCATGTCCATTCAGCCTGTTCAGTGCAGGAAACAACTCGAGCAAGTTCTAATGCACTTGTCATTTTTGCAGAATTTGCAGGACCAGCAAATAATATTGCCTGTGGTAACCTTGACATTTCTATGTCTTGAGTTAATAGTTGTATGGTGGGCTGTGAAATGATATTGTCAAACATACGAGTTTATCCTATTGAAATAAAGGTGCTAATAAGAGGCAAAAGATATTTTACAATTAAACTTTCAGAAAACATATTTTCAACTGAAAAAAAGCGTTGCAATAAAAGAAGTACAATTATCAGTATAACGAGTGCAAGTGCTTTTACAAGTCCAAGAAAAAACCCTAATGCGTGGTCTAAACTTGAAATTGTATCATTGTTTAAAATTCCGGAAATGATAGAATGTAAAATTCTAATTCCTAATGACGATAGTATAAATAAGGCTAAAAAAGAAATAAGCGGCAAAAATAATTCTGATTCAAGGTAGTGCGAAAGAAATGCTTGAAATTCGTCATAGAACATAAAGCTAATAATAAAGGAAACAACCAAACTCGCTGTTGAAAAAAGTTCGGCTAAAAAACCGCGTAGACTTGCACGAACTATAATGAAAAATGATATTCCTAATAATACAAAATCAAAAATGCTCAAGCCTATATTCATAGTTATTTCCTATTTTTAGAAACATTATTATTCTTTTGACTTAGAATATTTTTTATAATACGGTATACTTCTGAAGCAATCATAGATGAAGCCTGATTGACTGTCATTTTTTTTGAGGCTTCTGTCATGTCAAAAAGTCGCTTAGGATTTTCTAAAAGTTCTGTAATCATTTCTCTAAATGCCTGGCTCGTTGCTTGTTCTTCTGGTAAAACGGCAACACAATTTTTCGATGCAAAATATTCAGCATTTTCAATTTGGTCACCGCGTGAACTGTTTAAACTGAGTGGAATTAAAATTGCGGGTTTATGCATACTGATAATTTCCCAAAGCGAATTTGCCCCAGCGCGTGAAACAACAAGTTCGCTGCATGCAAGGACATCAGCCATCTCATCTGTAATAAACTCAAATGGTGCATAATTTCTTAGCTGCTCTGGGGCTTCAGTTTCGAGTCTTCTCTGTATTTCTGCACTTGTTTCAAAATTTGTCTTACCAAGTTGATGCACAACAAAAAAATTGCTTGTCAAAAAAACACATGTTTCTTTTATGAGATTATTAATGTGTTGTGCACCCAAACTACCGCCTATCACCAATAAAATTTTTTGTTGTGCTACTTTTAGAAAATTGCGTCCGTTTTCGGCAGAAGCAGTATAGAATATATTCCGCACTGGTGTTCCCGTAACGATACAGCGTGGTTTTAGGTTTTCGGGAAACTGGTCAATCGTTTTTTCGTATGAAAGAAAAATAGTGTGGGCAAACTTTGATGTTAATTTAGTAGTAAGACCTGGTGAAAAATCGGATTCATGTATACAAATAGGAATATGTAATAGTTTTGCTGCGACACAGGGAGGAACGGCAACAAAGCCCCCTTTAGAAAAAATGAGGTCAGGTTTCAATTTCAAAAGCAAATAGAGTGACTTGATAATGCCAGCAAGGATTTTAAAAATATCTATTACATTCTGCAAACTAAAATATCGGCGAAACTTACCTGTTGGAATTGAATAAAATGGAATATGATATGCCGTTACCATTTTTTTTTCATTTTCTTTTTTTGAGCCAATCCAAAAGAGCTCAAGACTTTCGGTGTGTTCTTTAATATGTTTTTGAAGTTCTTCGATAATCGCAATACCTGGAAAAATATGTCCTGCGGTTCCTCCGCCTGTAAAAACTATCTTCATAAAGCCCAGTGTATCAAAAAAACAAGTTTCTTTCAATCGGCATTTTAAATTATTTTTAGCCATTTGAAAAAGGGATTGCTCAAAGTTAAGGTTCACTTATTCGATGCTAAAAATAAAGACTGTCAAACGAAAAATGACAGCCTTTATTTTCAAAGACACCTCTAAAAACTTTTTAAATTTTGAGTTTTTAGAAGTGTCCTTTATTGTATTATTTTTAGAATGGCGATTTTACCAAAAAAATACCAACATTAACATTATTATAACTTGACTGTTTTTAAGAAGTCGTTATATGCTTCTTTCTGCTTGTCAAGATCTTTTTTGGTTTTTTCTATTTCGGAAGTTGTGCTTACAATTTCGTCTTCAAGTTGAAGTAGTTTTTTTGTAAAGTTCCCCACTTCGCTTGTGCCTGCAAGTGCTTCCATGTTTTTACGAGTGCGATCTTGCTCATTGTTTAAGGCTTGTAGTGTTGATTGCAATTCGCTCAACTTTTCTGATATGTCTTCGACTTTTTGTTTTTCGTCACTAACCTTTTTGAAGAATGAAACAACTGAAGACGGCGCTTTTCCTGTATTTACATAGTTGTAAACAACTTTATTCAAGGTACTTTCTATGAGTAAACTATATTGGTTACTGAGTGTTCGTTTTTCATTTACCGCATATTCCAAACTTGAATTAGCAGGTATTGTAACTTGAAAGCGATACATACTTGATGTTTGTTCTATAGGCTTATCTGTCTTATAGAGCGTTGAGTCATAATTGATTGGGTGTTCAAGTATGACTGTGCGAGCCTTACTATCGCTATTTTTCAAAAAATATGTAGCAGTGTATAATCGTTCGGTTTCAACTTTTAAGTAACCATCGACTGCACTCATTTTTAAGATTGTATCTGTATTGTTGGTTGTGCGTCTTCCCGATAGGAGTAAGTCATCTCCGTATGAAATAAGGCGCTTTTCGTCTTTTGGTAAAAAGGCTATCATCGAATCTCCAGAGTAACCTTCATCATAGAGCGTAATTGCACCAGCAGGTAAGTTTAAGCCTGAAGTATTTGTCAACTCCACGCAGAGTTTGGGATTGACATTCATCGAACCAAGATTAGAAAATACGGTCATTTTTTTTGCAGGTAATGTTGTGACTTTGAGCGGTATCATCATGCTCTTTTGCCTTTCAATGCTAATCGGGGTGTTAGGTGTAAATACAAATTTTGTGTCCGCTTGTACCGAAGAACTTGCAGAAAAAACCCCACCACCCAGTGTACTATCATAGCTATCGTCAGCTTCTTCATCTATGTACCGTTCTGCCATAGCCATATCGCTCATTGCTTTCATAGTGGGGAGAGCGCCCATCATCATTTCGTTAGTCGCTACCGCAGATTCATACATTTCCAGTTTTGCAGCACCCTCTACAGGTAAGTCAATAGTCGGCCTTGTAATATAATACGGCTCGTATAGATCTTGACGGAATGAAACAGGTTTCCCTGTAATTAAGTTAAGTTTAATTTCTTCCCAGTCAAAGTTTGTTGAATTATCAACAATCGCCCAAGCCTGAAATACCGCTTCGTTATTCCCCAAAAGAAGTCGGTATGTCGTTTTCCATACTGGCGCTCCGAGCACATAGGACAACTTGACATCTCTATTTCCAGCTCCTTCAATTTTAACTATAACCTTTTTTTTGTCCCTATTACCTATATCATCGTCAAGTAGTGTCAGGGCTTTTAAAAGTTCGTCATTTTTGTTTTTGTCTGAAAAATTAAACTGGCTTATTTGCGATAGGGCAAATGTATAAATCCCAGAACTGTCTACCAATGAAATATGTATATCGCTGTTTTGGTTTGTCCCTGTGCTAGAGCGCTCTACACTTAAAAGCCTTCCAGACAAATTTTTTGCGCCGTTAGTATCGCCTGCAACTACGGAAATTTCACTTCCAATTTGACTTTTCAAAAGTTCAAACAGCGTTGGGCGCTTTGACATATCAATCGCAAAACTCTGTAATGTTTTGTCAAGGGTTTCACTTGAATCATATTCCAAAGTGATTTTTTTTGCGCCAGGATCACTTACTGCAACAGATTTCAAAAAATCGTCAATCTGCTCGTTGTCAAATGTCAACTCAAAATTAACCGAATTAGTTGCTTTAACTTTGTGCTCATAAAAAGCGACCCCTGAAGAAAAAATAGTAACATCGGTGAGCGGTAGCTCAATAGCATGAAGTGCCGACACTCCGATAATGCTTAATAACGAAAGTCCTAAAATGTGTTTCATAAAAACTCCTAAACTATGTTCTTAAGAACATATTCTACACTATTTTTAACAAAAGAATAAGATGTAAGTTTCAGCATTTTTTTACTTACATCTGCGATATATGCGTAATAGTCTTTTGGGGCTTTTTATAACAATGAGCATTTATTCGTCTTGTGTTTAAAGAGTGCCGTTTTTTGCCCTCTGGGCTTCTCTGGTACTCCCATTTAAGCAGAAACTTTAATAATGCTGCTTTATTTGTACCAAGTATTAACGATGTCGTATGCGGTTCCTTATATCGATAATAAATACGGATCTTCCTCATCGATTTTAAAAAAAAAATTTTAAAATGTGTTACATACCGAAAAAAAAGTACTATTTTGCCTTATGGAGGATGTATGAAGAACATATTACTTTTTTTTCTTGTTACGACTGTGTTGGTGTGTGTTGGTTGTGCACAAAGCCATCCGACACCTTCTCATGTGGGGCTCGATGAACATACTGAAATAGTTGAGTCTAAGCCTGTGGATGAAAACTTCGTAGAGGATGTAGACATTGACAGGGACGAGAACTATTGGGAAAGGGATATACATCGTGAAGCGAGTGGGCCTGATTCGCCTGAGGACTGCCCTGATCATAGTGAGTTTGAGTACATAAGGCGTAAACTACGAGAACTTACCGGCAATAAGCAGGAAAAGGAAAAATTTCCGCCTGAGCAGGTGAATCCGCCTTACAAGCCGATTGACAAAAATCTGTCAATAGTGAGGTAACTTATTTAGAGGTTTTGCTTTGAATTGTGTTATCATCTCCTAAAACTTTTCTGAAACTATACGGCAAAAGGGATTCGCAGTAATCTCCACAACGAAGTGGCATTACGCTATGCATCAATAAAACAAAGCAAAACGGTGGTATGTTTTTTCTGATTTTTGGCTCTAGAGTGAAAAACTTTAGAGCCTTTTTTTATCAAAAGATAAGACGAGGTTCATCGTCGCGGAAATCAAGTTTTAGTATAAACAACTAGTTTGCTTAAATTTCATAGAGCATAACAGGTAATTTATTACTTTCAGGCGGGTTCTTTAGGGATCAGCTCAAGTTGGCTTTAGTCCTAAATGCCAACTTGCCGTAGCAACGCTTTTGGAAGGGATAGGGATTCTAAGGGAAAGGGAGAAAAAGCATAGCCGTCTACACGGATGTAGACGGTGCGTAAGCGCGAGAATTAAAAATATAATTTTCTCAATTTTTAATTCTCGGCCACTTTGAAAAAACAAGGATGTTTTTTCAAAGTGCATTTGCTTCGAACAAAAGTGTGTCCCTTTCCCTTAGTATT
>JAFTEH010000092.1 GCA_017453745.1 Spirochaetaceae bacterium | reverse complement strand
TATTTTCATTATATGAAGAAGATAATACAGTAAGCTTTCCGAATGTTTTACCTTCCATATCAGGTAATTCGATAAATTGCGATATTGGCTTACCGTTAAGAGGAATCACTCGTTCGGGAATAAATGCAAAGGTAACAAAGACTAAACCGAGCGAACAGACAAGAAAAAAAATATGCAATCCAATTTCAATAATAGAGTAAAAATGAGTGGGCAATTTTACTATAAAAGACACCGTCTTCCCGAGTAAAAAGAAAAATACGACAATAGAAAAAAAGAGCAATAGCGTAATTGAAAAATAAATTCCCTGACCAAGTATAGTGCAAATAGAAAGCACAATAGCAAAAAATGGAAATAGTAAAACAGCAGGTGCATTTTTTAATATTTTAGAAAATGGTCGTAATAATGGTACCAATAAAAAAAATAAAATAATTAATTCACTTACAAATAAATCAGACATACTCGTTTAGTGTAATCAATCTTTCACTAAAAATCAATATTGCATATACAACTAGTTTTTTTTTAGTTAGTGGATATAATATAATCTGAATAATATGAAACTGAAACATGTAGCAATTATCATGGATGGAAATGGGCGTTGGGCTAAAGAACGCGGACTTGTGCGAACCGCAGGTCATAAAGAAGGGCTTGAAGTTGCAAAGCGTATTGTACAAAAAGCTTCGGAACTCGGAATTCCATATATCACTCTCTATGTTTTTTCATCAGAAAACTGGAAGCGCACAGAAAGTGAAACTGGGTTTTTAATGAAACTTATAGAAAAACATCTTACCGCTGAATTTCATTTCTATAAGGAGCACAATATTCGCATTCTTCACATCGGAGATTTTGATGGCTTGCCAATACAAGTACAACGAAGTATAACAAAGGCGAAAATGGAAACAGCAGACTTTTCTAAAACATCTGTAATTCTTGCAATCAACTATGGTTCCCAAAATGAAATTTTACGGGCATGTCGGAATCTTACATATAATCTCATTTCAAAGAACAGTCAACACATCACGGACATAGCAAATAATCCTCATGCTCTAAAACAAGTAATACTTGCTTCTATGGATGTCGAGCGTTTTGAAACTGCCTTAGATACTTCAACAATCCCTCCCGTTGATTTGCTTATTAGAACGGGAAATGAAAAGCGTCTTAGCAATTTTTTACTATATCAGGCTGCGTATGCCGAGCTATACTTTTCAAAAAAACTCTGGCCTGATTGGACTATAGATGATTTTATGGAAGCGATAAAGGATTTTGAAAATCGAAATCGACGCTTCGGAAATGTGGAAGTTTAAATATTCTTTTTGTGTACTGCAAGTTTTCGCTTCCATAAGATTGACTTATTTTCATATATCTTGTCTTCTGATTCTAATATGCTCACCAAATTATTTACATCGCCTGCTCTCCATAATGGATTTTTTATTGCATTAACTATATCCTGTTTTGTATATATATTTTTATTTTTTTGAATCAAATGCAAAAGTTTTTTTTCATCATTTGCCTCATATTCTGCTGTTCTATCACAGACATCACAACCAGAACATGCATGCTTTTCTATATGCTCATAGGCACTACTTTCTCTTGTATCACCTAGTGATTTTAGTAATATTTTTCTTCGACAAGTTTTTGCTTCTGCGTACATAATCATCTGCTGTATTCGCCTTGAGGATATAGTTGTATTTTTTTTTAATATTTTTATATCTTCTGGAGAGTATAATAAAATTGCTTTTGATGGTAATCCATCTCTTCCACCACGACCAGCTTCTTGAACATAGGCTTCTATACTTTGCGATATATCATAGTGAATAACTGTTCTAATATTTTTTTTATCTACTCCCATTCCCCATGCACAAGTCGCCACCAAAATACCATCAGGACTTATATTAAACCATTTTTCTGTTTCATCCTTTTCAGTTCGGCTCAAGCCCGCATGATAAAATCTCACCTCAGTAATGCCTAGTTGATACCTAATATACCGAGCAATATGCTCTGTTCCTTCCCTACTCGATGCAAAAATGACAAGAGGGCGATTAACAGAAAAGAGTAATTCTAATAAGGCCGGAAGTTTTATTCTACATTGTTTTACAAAATAGGTTATATTTTCTCTATCTGTTTCGCCGCGTATAATATGTGCCTTGCCATCGAACAAAATATTACTAATGCGCTCAAGTACTTGAGGGCTCGCCGTAGCTGTAAAGGCGGTTACCGCTTTGGGTTTTAATCTCTTGATAATGTTATTCAAGTTTAAATAACTTGGTCTAAAGGTATTGCCCCATTCACTTACACAGTGTGCTTCATCAATCGCAATATGTGAAATATTTAACTTTTCAAGTTTCGTAAGCACCTTTTCACTATGCAGTATTTCAGGATTTGCAATAATAATTTTTACATCAGATTGACTATAGTCTTTTATACAAGAGTCAAGACGCTCAAAAATTATTCTCCTTTCATCATCGGTCTGTTCACCTCTCAATAAAATTGGCTCTATACTAACTTCACGCAAGCGTCGTACTTGGTCCATCATTAACGCTAGAAGCGGATAAATAACGAGGGTTGGTCCCGGTAAAAGCAAAGCAGGAACTTGAAAGCAAAGCGATTTTCCAGCTCCTGTAGGTAATAAAATAATTTGCCGTGCCATAGTAAAACCATCTTCAGTAAAGACAAATCCAAACTCAGCATTCGGAGATTCGCTCGCTTCTTTTTTCCTTTGACTTATGTGATGTATCGTATTTTTTTCCATATTGCTTACTGTCATAACACCATCAAGAATATTTGAAATTGCTAAGCGTTGCCACGGAAATAATGACGAAACACCAAAAACATTTTTAGCACAAATGACACATTCATCTTCTATACTATCTAAATTAAATATCGGATTATCAGTTTCAAAACACAAACCATCGATACCCTCATTTTGAATACTGCTAAAATTATAATCATTCATACTAATAAAATAAGAAAAATAGTTTGTCTTGTATCAACTTATCTAAAACAAAAATAAGTTATTACCATAATCTTAAAGGCTCCAAAAAGTACATAGGATACAGATATGATTGATGACAAATGAGGCAGCCGAATAAGTTTTATAAATTACAGTATTTAAAATATGTTAAAGAGCATTGATTTTTTATGTAAAAGATTTTATAATTGAGCGAACCTCTAAATAGAGATAAAACTTGTTAGTGGCTCATGCTTTCATATTGACTGAAGTGAGGATATTTTTATGAAAACCTTTGGAGTAATTTCACGAGGTCTTATCGGTCCAATTATCAACAAAGGAGATGATATTGCTTTAATTGCAGCTGATACACTTTGTAATGCAGTTAAAGAACACAATATCACTTTAAATGAACGAGATATATTAGGAATAACAGAATCTGTTGTTGCGCGTTCGCAGGGAAATTATGCAAATCTAGAACATATCGCCGTCGATGTTAATTCTAAGATGACAGATACAACTATAGGATTAGTTTTTCCGATTTTAAGTAGAAATAGGTTTGCTCCATGTCTTGAGGGAATAGCCAAAACAGGAAAAAAAATAATATTAGTTTTAAGTTATCCAAGCGATGAAGTCGGAAATCACTTGATTGCAGAATCTGCTATATATGAGAATAGCATAGACAAAACTCAAAAAACTTTTACAGTCGAAGAATTTCATAAAACTTTTGGAACTACCTTACATCAATTTACGGGTGTCGACTACCTTGCCTATTATGCAAGCATTATGCATACATATAACCCTGAATCACAGATTATACTATCAAATAATCCAACTGTCGTACTTGACTACACTAAATCAGTTATTGCTTGTGATATTCACACGCGTTTACAAACAAAGCACATATTACAAAAACACGGAGCACACATCGTACTTGGTTTAGATGATATTTTAACCAAGTCTGTACAAGGAAGTGGATTCAACAGCAAATATGGTTTATTAGGCTCAAATAAGGCATCCGATGATTCGCTCAAATTATTTCCAGAAAATCCACAACATATCGTTGAGCGCGTTCAAGAACTTGTATATCAACGAACTAAGGTAAAAATAGAAGTACTCGTATATGGCGATGGCGCTTTCAAGGATCCACAGGGTAAAATATGGGAACTTGCAGACCCAGTTGTAAGTCCTGCATATACGAGTGGTCTTAAAGGTACTCCAAATGAAGTTAAACTAAAATACATTGCTGATAATCTATTTGCTGATCTTCCAAAAGAAGAACAAACAAAAAAGATTGCTGCTTATATTGAAAATCATCAAAAAACAAATGCGAGTAATATAGATACGATTATAACAGAGGGAACAACCCCAAGACAATTAACAGATTTAATTGGCTCTTTATGCGATTTAACTTCTGGATCTGGGGATAAAGGAACGCCTTTTATTTTTATACAAGGATATTTTGATAAGTTTAAAATCTAAATACTTAAAAACTAAGGAGATTAAAAATGGACTTTAAAATTAAAAATTTAGGTGAATGTACAATTAAATCGCCACTTGTTTTTTCTACTATTAATGATGACTTTATTGCCAACTATGTTACTGATGATGAAAAAGTAAGACTTGACATTTCAATAAAGCCTGATGAAAAAGATGATGAAAGCCTTTTAGAAAAGGCTGGTGTACGGGAGCGTATTTTTTTTGATCCTTCAAAAGTACATGCTGCTATTGCAACATGTGGGGGGCTCTGTCCAGGCTTAAACGATGTAATTCGGGCTATTGTAAAAACCTTAGAACAAAGGTATGGAGTAAAAACAATAAGCGGAATCAAATATGGGTATCAAGGATTTTTAAATGACTATGGCATTCCCCACTGTGATTTAAATTTTAAAAGTGTTAAAGATATTCATAAATTTGGTGGAACTATACTCGGAACTTCACGAGGTGGAGGAAATCGCACAAGCGAAATCGTAGATAAGTTAGAAGAACTAGGGGTAAATCAGTTGTTTTTAATAGGCGGTGATGGTACACTAAAAGGAGCCTTAGCAATTACCGAAGAAGTTGCACGACGCAAGCTAGATATTGCTGTAGTTGGTATTCCGAAAACGATTGATAATGATATTTCATATATAGACAAATCGTTTGGGTTTGATACAGCAGTTGGGAAGGCAACTGAAGCCGTTGCAGCAGGTAATACCGAAGCAGTTTCTCAACTTCATGGGATTGGGCTTATAAAGTTAATGGGGCGTGAGTCAGGCTTTATCGCAGCTCAAACGGCGATTGCAAGTCACGAAACTGATTTTGTACTCATTCCTGAAGTTCCATTTCATATTACTGGTAAAAAAGGTTTGCTCGCTGCACTAGAAAAAAAAATAGCACAACAAAACAACGCAGTGATTGTCGTTGCGGAAGGGGCTGGACAAGATTTGCTTGAATCTAAAAATGCTACTGATGCTTCTGGAAATAAGATTCTTTCAGATATTGGACTTTACTTAAAAGATGAAATTATAAAATACTTTAAAGAAAAAAACATTCATATAAATATGAAATATATTGATCCCAGTTATCAAATTAGAGCATCCGTTGCTGCTCCTATCGATTCAGTATATTGTGAGCGCTTGGGTAATAATGCAGTACACGCGGCGATGGCCGGCAAAACAGGTTTGATTGTTGGAGTTGTTCATCAAGAATTTGTGCACTTACCTATTTCAGCTGTTGTTAGTAAGCGCAATACCGTTGACCCAGAAGGTGACTTATGGCGCGATACATTGGATGCAACAGGGCAGCCTGTATTGATGATCAATTAGGTTAATTACCAAAACTTTTACTTCTGAAAATCGGTAATACTATTTCTGGAATCAAAAATGTTCCGAGAAGAAAAACTAAATATACAAAATCCTTATTATAGAAACATTGTATCTACATTCTTAAAAGAACACGAACTTGTTTTAGATACTGTAGATACTTGTTTTTGTATCTTTGATGATGACAAGATAGTTGCTTGCGGTTGTAAAGAAAAAAATATTTTAAAATGCTTTGCAGTTCATAATGCATATAGAAATGATGGACTCTTTGATAGATTACTTTCAAAACTGCTAAGCGATTGTTATGTTGAAGGTGAAAGTTTAATCTTTTGTTTTACGAAACTTAAAAATGAAGTTTTTTTTTCTAGTCAAAACTTTATAACGCTTGCAAATGGCAACGAAAGTGTCTTACTGTACAGAGGAAATAAAACAATTACCGAGACTTTACGTTTCTTAACCAATAATATAACAAAAAACAAAAAAGGCGCTATAGTGATGAATGCAAATCCTTTTACACTAGGACACAAATATTTAATTGAAAAATCTTGTGAGTGCGTAGATGAACTTATAGTTTTTGTTGTAGAAGAGGATAAAAGTTTTTTTTCATTTGAAGAAAGATTTTATTTAGTAAAAGAAGGAGTAAAAGACTTTTCTAATGTTAAAGTGTTTCCTTCTACTCCCTTTTTAATTAGCCGAGCAACATTTCCTTCTTACTTTTTAAAAGAAACTACCACTATAAATAGAGAACATGCTTTAATTGATGCAAAAATTTTTGGTGCTTTTTTTGTTCCACATTTTAACATCAGCGTGCGTTTTTTAGGTGATGAACCGCTTGATGCTAATACAAATACATACAATGAAATACTTTTAACTGAACTAAAAAAATTTTCGTGTGATGTTAAAATAATTGAGCGACTTAAAACTTATGATTCAAAAATAATTTCTGCTTCAACAGTGCGAAAACTTTTTTTTGAAAAAAAACTAAATGAACTTAAAGACTTTTTACCTATTTCTACATATAACTTTTTGGAAAAAAAACTAAATGAAAAAAAATACTGAACTCGAAGTTATGCTCCTTGAAAGAGAAAGACGAGATAAGTTTGAACTTGATATTTTAAATTCGTATGAAAATACTACTTTAATAACTATTAAATCAAATTATCCTGGAAAAAATAAAAATACTTTTGAATCGCATTATGTATGTGTACATTTTTTCAAAAAGTGCAAAAGTTTTTTTTCACCATTAAAAGTTTTTTCAAGACTTTCGGTAGAAGGCTTACTTCTTTTTATATTAACTACTGAAAATCCAAATACGGTAAAACAAAAAACAATTTTACTTGAAGACACTGAAATGCTTGGTCGTTTTATAGATATAGATGTGAGAACAAAAGATGTATACTTTTCAAGAGCAGATTTTAATATTCCTCCGCGTAAGTGTTATATCTGTGATAAAAACGCAGTAATCTGTGTGCGAAATCGAACTCACCAAACTGAATCGCTTTGTAAATTTTTTTACGAACATGTAAAGATGTTTTTATTTTTTAATTGCACAATTATTGAATGTTTGTCGAATATTGTTTTTATTGCAATGCTTGAAGAACTATGTAGAGAGTATTCTTTTGGTTGTGTTAATGCTAATACTTCTGGCTCGCACACTGACATGGATTTTTTTTTAATGCTTGAAGGTATTGAAGTAGTCTGTGAATCAGTAAAAGCGCTTAATGAAAAAACGACAAAAAGTTTTTTTTCTTTACGCGATCATGGAAAAATTTTTGAAAAAAAACTTTTTGAAAAATGTAATGGTATTAACACATATAAGGGAGCACACTTTTTAATTTTAATTTTAAGTGCTGCTGTTTTAAACTGTACGCATTTTAAAAATCTACCTCAGTTTATTACTAAATTTTCTCAACCATGCAAACTTGATTTTAATAATGCAAACTTGAACAAACCAGTAAGTTCAAGCGAATATTTTAATCATTTTGCATTAGGTATAAGAAATGAAGCCCTTACAGGTTTTAAAAATCATTTTGATTTTTTTTTGCCACTTTTAGAAAAAGGTGCGAGCGACTTAGAACTGACTACTAAGATTTTAGAATACACCTATGACACCACCACTATAAAACGCGGTAACCTTTTTGAATTAAAAAAAATTCAAACTATGGCGAAGAAAGCTACATCAACAGACTCACAAAAAAAAATACATGAATACTGTATTCAAAAAAAACTTTCTACTGGTGGTGTCGCTGATAATTTTATAATTACTAAAATGATTTTTTTTATTAAAAATTTTCTATTTTGAAATACTCAGATATCTAATGAGTTTTATTTTAAATGATTAAGAGTATACATATTTTTGCTTTAAGTTTTCTGCAATGCGCAACAAGGTTTCTCTTTTATTTTGACTTGGATCATCTAAAACAGTTTGTAATAATTCTTGTAATACTAAACCAATAGTTTTACCAGATGGAAAGCCTAAGTTAATTAAGTCATTTCCATTTATTAAAAGTTCTTTTAATGTAAAGCAATTAGTTTCTTGTAAAATACGGTCAAGCCTAGTCTTAAATTCAAGTATACGGGAAATATCTTGCTTTTCAGGTTTTAAGGCTTTTATATCTGCAAGTCGTAATTGTATAAGTGCATCAAGATTTTCAATACCAACTCTTGCAATAAAATTTCTAATAGTTTTATCTTTCCAATCACTTGTGTAATTGAACATGTGATTTCTAATGAGTAAACACACATTATCTACAACAACATTAGGAAAAGTAAGCTGTTTTAAAATAGTCTTTGCAAGTTTTTCACCTTCTATTTCATGTTTATAAAAATGAATTGAACCAGTTACATGTTCAATAGTTCTTGTAAGAGGTTTTGCAACATCATGAAAAAGTCCTGCAAGCCGTAACTCAAGATTGCAAGGTGTATTTTGGCAAACCAAAAACGAATGTTGTAATACATCAAGGTAGTGAAATTCACCTTGAGTTACTCCAGCACAATTTGAAAGTTCGGGTATAATATATTGTAGTATATTTGTTTCATGTAAAAGATTTAACCCAAGCAGAGGTTCACTTGACAAAAGCATTTTTGAAAACTCTTCTCGAATACGCTCTTTTGAAACCACCGTAATAGAGGGAGCCAGTTCTTTAATAGCATTTAAGGTATTTTTTTCAATAATAAAATGTAGTTTTGCGGCAAAGCGAATTGCGCGCAACATTCTCAACGGATCTTCAGTGAACCGCTCTATTGGATTTCCAACCGCTCTAACTAGTTTATTTTTTAAATCATCATAGCCATTAAAAAGATCAATAAGTTTTCCATCTTCAAAAGAAATAGCAAAAGCATTTATCGTAAAGTCACGGCGTGAAAGATCCTCTTCTATCGTTACATTAAAGTTTACTGCATCTGGATGTCTACTATCTGTGTATTTACCATCACTTCTAAAAGTAGTACATTCAACTGAAAGACCTTTGTATAAAATCGTAACAGTGCCATGTTCAATTCCGGTAGGAATAACGCGTTTAAAAAGTTTTATTACTTTCGATGGTAAAGCATTAGTTGCAATATCAAAGTCAATAGGTTTTTTATGTAAGCAAAAATCTCTCACTGCCCCACCAACTAAAAAAACTTGAAAGCCATTTTGTAAAAGAATATTTGCAACTTCTTTTAACTCAAATGGTATACTCATTTTATTCACGAAATAAATCCTAAAACAGAAAAAGAAATAAATTAGTTTTGTATCACTGATGTATCTTCAAATGAATCAGCATTTTCTACAGTGTCAACATTACCTTGAGCGGTATCTAAATTAACTTGAGATAACAGAGATAGTGCACGATTTTGTAATGCACCACTTTTTTTATCATCAGCAATCTCTTGTATGATTGGCACTAAGTCTTGAAAGTGATTAGCTTTAAACATATCAAGCCCAATACTTTTGAACGAGGCATCAGCGTGTTTTAAAAAGAGTTCTGCTACTCTCACTAGGCCAGCATGCTTATACGGAGAAATGTTTTTTCCGAGATTGTATACAAATTGTTTTTTCTGTCTATCATTTATTGCAGAAACAATTTCGTGCTCAATATCCAAAACAATAAAATCAGGTTTGTTTTTTAGCAAACTTACAGCAACTTTAATTCTTGTATCTACATGTGTTTTACTATCATTAAATATTTCTCGCAACCATTCATCCGTTTCTGCATTTCCTAATACCCCTAATGCTTCAATCGCAGCATTTTTTACTGACATTTCTGGATCATTTTTTGCACGATAAAACAATAGCGGGATAGTCTCTGAACTTTTCATTTCATAGGAAGTTTCAATCGCTTTTAAGCGTACTTTGTAGTATTCGTCTTTAAATGCCAGCAGCAATAATCGAGAAGCAGTTTCATTTCCAGAAAACCCAGTAAGACCTGCAATCACTGCTTCACGAATTATCGGGTCTGTTTCTTCATAGGCACGCACTAAAATATCTATTATTTCAGAATCAACAGTAGGTCCTAACTTTCCAAGTGCCGTAATTGCACGGGCTCGTATAATTGTATTTTCAAATGTATCAAGTACACATTCTTTTAAAAAATCAACGGTTTGTTTTTCTTTGAGTTCTATAAGTGCTTGCATAACTGCTTGACGAAAAATAAGTGAAAGTTTGCTATCATTCCCATTTTCATCTTCTGATTCAAAAACAGAAATCAAATACAAAGCATCATCAGAGTTCCCGATACTCCCTAAAGCTATAATAGCGGATTCTTTTATTTCAGTTTTATTTTCATCAATGATAGTTTTCAAGCCTAGTGTAACTGCTTCATCTTTGAGTTTACATTTTGCACAGTATTGAATACAGGCTCTTAAAAAATCTGTGTTATATTTTTCAAAATCAGCAAGAATTGTAGCAACTTCATTTTCAATACTAGCATCATTTAATTCGGTGAAAAAAGAGAGAATGGCAGTTTTCAGTTTAATATTTTTTTCATTTGTGAATAATGTAATTAAATCGGGGATAAATCTCGTATCTTTTTCATTTTGTAATTGAAGAATGAGTTCTATTACTTCAGAACTCAACCCATATTTTAATACTTCGGATTTTTCTTCATAGTCAGTTTTTTTGTGTTTTGTAATCTTTTCTTGTTCTTGATCAGTCCCTTGATTTAATGTTTGTGTATCAGTTTCTGCAAATACGGGAACACCTACAAAATAAAAAATAGCAAAAATAAAACATAAAAAACTTTTCACCCTCAAAAACTCCTACAAAAGGTACACTCACCTCACATAGTAAAAATGCTACCCACTACTTAAAGTTACAGACTACAAAATCAACATAGCATCCCCATACGAAAAAAAGCGGTATTTTTTTTGAATAGCATGTTTATATGCTTCAAAAATAGTTTCTTTGCCAGCAAGTGCTGAAACGAGCATTAAAAGAGTTGACTTAGGTGTATGGAAATTAGTCAACAACATATCTACAACCTTAAATGTATAAGGTGGGTAGATAAAAATCTTACTTGATTGCCAGCCTGTTTTTAAATGCCCATCTTCAAAAGCAGTTTCTAATGCCCGAACTGAAGTTGTTCCGATAGCTAAAATAGGCTTACCTTCCCTTTTCTGTTTTTCAACTGCTTGAGAAACCTCTTCAGAAATAAAGAACTCTTCCGAGTGCATTGTGTGTTCCTCAACAGTTGTTGCATGAACAGGCAAAAAAGTTCCCAACCCAACATGCAAGGTTATACTTACTCGTTTAATCCCACATTTGTCAAGTTTATCTAAAAGCCTCTCATTAAAATGTAAACCAGCCGTTGGGCAAGCAACCGACCCAATGTGAGTAGCATATACATTCTGATACCTATGGGCATCATCTTCAGAATCTAAACGCTTAATATATGGTGGTAATGGAATATGCCCATTTTTTTCAAACCATTCATCAGTAAGTGGGTTTTCAAATACCAGTACTTTTTCGCTTCCCAGACTGTTAATAGTATCGGATTTAAAATCAAATAATGTAGCAGATGTTCCATCCTCAAATATATATGTTTCGCCAACTCGTTGCCGTTTCGCACGCTTAACAAGGACGCGCCATTCCTTTCCATTGCTCATAGGATGTAAAAACAAAAATTCAATTTTTGCTCCAGTAGATACTTTTTTGGCAAATGTTCTCGCCTTTCGTACTCGTGAATCATTAAAAACAAGAAGAGCATCCTTAGGCACATAATTAATAAAATCCTCAAAACTACAATCAACTATGTTTTTCGTTTTGGAATCAAGCACCAATAACTTATCATTACCACGCACTGTGGAAGGCTTTTGAGCAATGAGCTCATCAGGTAAATCAAAATCAAATTCATCAGTTTGCATAAAAATAAAACCTTTTGTATAATATGTCCCTTAGAATATACACATTGCTCGGGCTTTTTTGTCAAGAGCAAAAACCTGACTGTATTCAGATATAGTGCTACTCCAATCCGCTTGTAAAACCTTTTCTACAAGAAGAGGGATTTCTACAAAGGTACAGCGCCCTTCCAAAAAAGCTTGAACTGCTACTTCATTTGCAGCATTAAAAGCGATCGGATAGCCTGCACCTGCTTTGGCAGCATCAAAGCCCATTTTCAAAAGCGGAAAATCATCATAACGCGGTGGCTCAAAGGTAAGAGAAAAAGCCTTAGAAAAATCCAGTGAGGATAAATACGGACAAGCCGCATTAGGATAACATAAGGCATAAAGGATAGGAAACCTCATATCAGGTATGGACATTTGTCCATATATTTGATGTGAATGAAGTTGAATAAGTGAATGCACAATACTTTCAGGATGCACAACCACCGTAATACGCTCAGTCGGCACATCAAATAATTGCACGGCTTCAATAACTTCAAGTGCCTTATTTGCCAATGTCGAACTATCAATAGAAATTTTACCACCCATTTTCCAATTTGGATGCTTTAAAGCCGCTTCCACCGTAATTTGAGAAAACTGTTCCCGTGCAAGCGTTCTAAATGGACCACCTGAAGCAGTGAGTATAAGGCGTTCGACAGTTTGCGCATCGAAAGCGTTAATCAAACAAAAAAGAGCCGAATGTTCAGAATCTACAGGAATAATGTGCAGGTCTTTTTTTTTCGCATCACTACGCAATAGATGACCTGCAAGTACAATACTTTCCTTATTTGCAAGTGCAAGGTCAAGACCAACATGGATACATGCGATAGACGCTTTTAAGCCTGCTGCCCCAGAAATACCATTTACAGCTATGTCCGCATTGCAGGCTACCAAAAAAGGCTCTATATTTTTTTCAATATCTTCTATGGGACCTTCTAAAACCTTTGCTTGAGGAAATTGCTGAGATAACTGTAATGCGACATCTTTGCTTTTTGCAACCGAAAACCCAGCAAGTGTAAATAGGTCAGGGAAATCTTCAATGCAGCGTATAGTGTGTAAACCTATCGAGCCACTAGCGCCGAGAACAACAATCCGTTTCATACATTATAAAAACAAATTACACAAAAAAAAGTATGCAGGTGCTGCTAAAAGCAGAGAATCAATAGTGTCTAAAATTCCACCGCGCCCCATCACAATTGAACCAGAATCCTTAACATTAACGGCTCGCTTTAATAGGGATTCAAATAAATCCCCTACAACCGCAAAAAGATGTGTTATGCCCATAACAATAAGGGTACGCGGAAAAGACAAAAAATTAGGTGCAAAATAGTATGCAAGCACACTCAAAAGTAAAATCGAAACAGCGACACCGACAAAACCTGCAACACTTTTTTTAGGAGAGGCAGCAATAATTCCTCTGTTCCCCTTTCCAAAAAGCATTCCAAAAAGCCACGCTAAAGAATCGCACGAAATAATGATTATAAAAAAAATCGCAATCGAAAGGCGTGGTCTTTGCAACTGTGTCAACATCAAAAAAAAGTCGCCTAACCAAATAGGATACAAAAGGATAAATACACCAGTTAAAATACGCTCCAAACTTTTTTCAAATCCGTGCCGTTGTGATACAATAATCTCGAGAATAACGAGGGAAAAAATTGAAATGACAAATCCTAGTAAAAAAGTTTGCAATTTTATTTTATTATAGGTAAAAAAATACAAAAAAACAAAATTGAGTAAGGCAACACAGATAAAAAAACTAAAATGATATACTGAATATGAATGTTTTAAAATCTTATGAACTTCATATATCGCAATAATAAAAACAGTTCCACACACTAAAAAAAGTGCTAAAAAATTAAAATGGTATAAAACAAGAGGCAATACCATTACAGCAGGGACGGCAAAAACAAATAGCAATAAACGCTCAATAAGATTTTTCATAAAATACCGACTTACATGGTACTAAAAATTAAAATAAAATCTAGTGTGTACAAAAAATAGGTATGGAAATCAATTTTTGCAGAGATTGTTTTCTGCACCCAATACTAAGGGAAAGGGACACACTTTTGTTCGAAGCAAATGCACTTTGAAAAAACATCCTTGTTTTTTCAAAGTGGTCGAGAATTAAAAACAAATTCTGCACATTTTTAATTCTCGCACTTACGCACCGTCTACATCCTGAGTAGACGGCTATGTTTTTTCTACCTTTCCCTTAGGAACCCTTTCCTTCCTAAAACGCGGCTTAGGGCTCTGCCCTAAGAACCCGCCTAAAAGTAATAACTTT
>JAFTEH010000091.1 GCA_017453745.1 Spirochaetaceae bacterium | reverse complement strand
TAATTTTCTCAATTTTTAATTCTCGTCTTGGTCAATAATGGGAAACAGGTAAGGATATAAAAACACTAAAATCCGCCTTGCTTGCACACGGACTTAATGCAAGGCGAAAAAATGGGGTTCTTAGGGGGAACCCCTAAGCCGTGTTTTAGGAAGGTAAGGGATTCTAAGGGAAAGGAAACCCTTTTGCTCGGTCAAAAGGGTGTCTTTTCCCTTAGTATAGGAGTGCAGAAAAAACAATCTCTTCAAAAAATTGATTTCCCTGCTAGTATTCTTTGTAAACTTTGTGTAAAATACCAGTAATTTTGATAAAGAGGATGTGTATATGCGAAAGATTTTTATTGCAGGTAACTGGAAAATGCACAAGACTGTTGAACAGTCAGTTGCTCTAGCGCAGGAAGTGGTCGAAGCCGTAAAAGGTGGTCGATATAAGTATATGATAGCCCCATCATTTCCAGCACTTTATTCAGTGTCCCAAGTTGTCAAAGGTACAAATGTATTGTTAGGCGCACAAAATATGAATGCTGCAGCAGAAGGTGCTCATACGGGAGAAGTTTCTTTTATGCAATTAGTCAGTGCAGGTGTGCAAGTTGTCATTTTGGGGCATTCGGAACGACGCCACACCTACAAGGAAACCGATGAAGAAATCAATGCAAAGGTTTTAACAGCATTGGAGCATGGTCTTGAAGTGATATTGTGTGTTGGTGAAACACTTGAACAGCGTGAAGCAGGAAAAGCAGAAGAAGTTTGCAAGCAGCAAACTGAAGCGGGTTTACGCTCGGTGACAGAAACGCAAATGCAGCAAGTGACCATTGCGTATGAGCCTGTTTGGGCAATCGGTACAGGTAAAACCGCCACACCAGATGATGCACAAGCAATTCATGCCCATATCCGAAAAACAATAGCTCATTTGTATAATAATGCGGTTGCCGAAAATGTAACGATACAGTACGGCGGCTCGATGAAAGGTGAAAATGCTCAAGCATTACTTTCTATGCCTGATATTGATGGGGGGCTCATTGGTGGGGCAAGTTTAAAAGCAAATACTTTTGCTGAAATTGCCCTGTGTTCTGTCCAAAAAGGGTAAAGGCTCTTCGTTATTGTTTCAGTTTACACTTGACAATATTTTGCTTACTTAGTAAAGTGTAGCCTATGGAAAAAGTGTATCTTGATTGGGCTGCTACTGCAAAACCGAATGTATCTGAAAATAGGAAAGCATTAGAAATCGCTCATGATTTTTTTGCTAATCCATCGTCAAGACATTCACTTGGGCAAGGCGCCCATTCGATACTTGAAACAGCAAGAGAAAAAATTGCTCAGTGTCTATCGGTACAAGCTAAAAATATTTTTTTTACTTCAGGTGGCACTGAGTCAAATCATATTGCCCTTTTAGCAAATATCTTAAAACCACATTTTTCAGACCAAAACATAGTGGTGAGTGCTATTGAGCATGCGGCAATACGAGAGCAAGTTGAAGTGTTATCGCATCTTGGAATACAAGTCAAAACAGTTTTTCCTGATGCACAGGGACTTATTTTGCCCGAGGCAGTGCTTGAGCTTATTGACGAAAAAACAAGTTTTGTTTCAGTTATGTCTGTCAACAATGAAGTCGGTAGTATACAGCCTATTGCGGATATAGTACAGGCTATACGCTTAAAAGCAAAACGAAAGATTCATATACACACGGACGCTGTACAAGCAATCGGAAAACTGTCTCTCGCACTTGCAGATATTGATTCGTTTTCGGTTTCGGCTCATAAGTTGGGAGCAATGCGCGGTATCGGTATCATTTACTTAAAGCAACCCATCACAGTGTTTAATAGGGGTGGCCGTCAAGAACAGGGTATAAGACCTGGAACCGAAAATCTTGCGGGTGCTCTTTCGCTACAATATGCAATGGAAAAATATTTTCAAGGTATACATGCCAATTATGAAAAAGCATATATCCAAGCCGAAACTCTTATGTCAAATATTCTGAGTATACCGACGGCTCATATAATTCCCGACAAAAGGGCAGGAAGTAGCCAAAAATTTTCACCGTATATTATCCAAGCCGCTTTTGACAGAATACCTGGTGAAGTAATGGTCCGCACACTTTCTGACAGGGGTATTGCAATTTCGACAGGTTCAGCTTGTTCATCGGGAAAATTAAACCGCCCCGTACTTGACGCAATGAAAGTGCCAAAGAATATTCAGCAATCTGCGTTTAGACTTTCACTCGGTTATACAACGAGCGATACAGAATTAGAGCAATGTATTGAAGCAATTAAAGAAGTTGTGAGCCTTTTTGGCTAGGTAGCATCTTCCCAACGACCAGCAAAAATTACTTCAGGCTCAAGTACAATACCTTTTTTATGTTTTGCTTCGGCTTGTATTTTTTGAATTAAGCCTTGAACATCATCTGCACGGGCACCACCAAGATTTATAATAAAGTTTCCATGGAATGGTGCTACTTGTGCCTTTCCGTATTTTGTTCCTTTTAAGCCTAGTTCTTCGATAATGGCACCCGTTGGTTTACCAAAGGCTCGATTATTTTTAAAAGTACTTCCACATGATGGCTTTTTGAATTGCTTTTTTTCTTTGCGCATTTTCGCTATTGTTTTGTATTTTTTTGTCAAGTCCGCCTTATTACCGACAGCAACGGAAAAGGTGGCACTTGTTATAATAGTGCCACCCTGTTGTAGTTCAATTCCAGAAAAATGTTTTTGAAATGGGCTGAGTTTATATGCCCATTCACTGTCATTATACGGAATAGTCTTTTCTGTGAATTGTGCTCCGTCATACTGTAACACTGTTACCGATTTTAAAATATCACTTATCTGTGTTTCGTAGCATCGCGCATTCATAAAAACGGCTCCACCAATGCTACCTGGTAGCCGTGCAAAGTTTTCAAAACCTTGCAAGCCATGGTATACACAAAATTTGGAAACGGTATCAGTTAAAGCGCCCGCTTCAACAGTAAGCATTGTTGTATCATGTAACTTTATATCGGATAAGGCTTTAAGACTGACAACAGCCCCAGAAACCCCTTTATCAGAAACGAGGATATTTGTTCCACCACCGAGTATCGATATTGGTAGATGTAGACTTGCAAAAAAGGGTAAACCTTCAATCAAATATTCTCGATTGGGCGGTTCAAAAAAAATGTCAGCACAGCCACCAATCTTAAAACTTGTTTTAGGCTTGAGCGGTACATTGAATCGGATATATCGCTTTAGCTTAGAATACATAGGTGCCTGTATCATTTGACTCTGTACTTGTAATTGCATAGTAAGTCTTCTTGATTTTTTCTTACATTTTTGTATAATGCTCAAGTAAGAAATGTAAGCCCCGATGGTGGAACTGGTAGACACGCTAGTTTCAGGTACTAGTGCCTTACAGCTTGGGGGTTCGAGTCCCCCTCAGGGCAAACGCTCTTGTAAAACCTAAAAGCATTACCACAAGGGAACCTCTAAAACATCAGTTTTTAGAAGTTTCCTTAAAAATGCATGGTATATACTTTTGTGTTTTATAAGCTACGAATTAGCGCTCACGGTAGATAATGCGGCCCCTGTTCAAGTCATACGGAGAAAGGGCTACTTTTACCGTATCGCCAGTGACGATTTTGATATAATGTTTGCGCATTTTTCCAGACAAATTGGCCAAAATGATATGACCATTTTTTAGAGCAACTCGAAACATCGTATTTGGTAATGCTTCTGTAACAGTTCCTTCTACTTCAATAGCTTCTTCTTTTTCCACAAAACCTCCGAGAGTACTATCTTATATAGCACTTGATTTTTTTTGTACATTTTCGCATAATCATGCAAATATTTCAAATTTTGTCAATCTCTAGAAGAATATTTAAAAGAGGAGAATTTTATGGACGAAAAATTTATTGAAGAAATGAAAACACAACTTATAGAAAGTAGAAATGCCATTTTAGCTAATCTCATACAGAAAAATGCTGACCTTACCGAAATGAATGCTAGCGAAAATTTAACTGATTATGCTGACATCGCTTCGTCTTTTACCGACCAACAAATGATAGAAACTATTGGCTTGCAAGATGCAAATAGGATTAAACTTATTAACTCTGCTCTTTTACGAATAGAAGAAAAAAAGTATGGTAAATGTATTAAGTGCAAAAAGGAAATTCCGATTGATAGGTTAAAAGCCATTCCGTATGCACTTAAGTGTATTTCATGTCAAGAAATGGACGAAAAACGAAAGCAAGCTAAGCCTTAGTACGAAAAACTCCAGGAAAATGTTATTGAAGTATTATCTACAAAAAGCGAATCGAGATTTGTTGGAGAAATAGCCCAGCGTATGTTCGCAAAAGGTGTGGACATTTCAAGCCCCAGTTCAGGTTCAAATAAAATACCGTTATATGCGGTTTTTTTCGGGGTGTTTCGTAGTGGGTCATCGTAACTTAAATGGAGAGCCGCATCGGCATAGATTGCAGAACCAAAGTATTTTCCGAAATAAAAACTAGTATTGTCAAGGTAGTTGCCTATTGTTAGTTCATTTTGGTTTGCTTTTCTAAATAAGTTTCCAAATACAACATTCTGCAAAATTTGGGTTCTCAAGGATAATACATCAAGGTGCAAAAAATCTCTAATCGCATTTTCGATATTTTTTGTTACCATCAGTTGTGTTACAAGATCCGTTGCATTCGTGAGCGTGTCTTGTATGAGGGTGGAGCGTGTCATGTCAGCTACTACGAGTTGTCCAAGTAGTTGCATAATTTCGTTTTCAGATTTTGCAGGGTCAGAAGTGATTTTGGAAATCCAAGCGTCAGTATTACCGATTAATGGCTGGTCCTCAAGATTGAGGATAAGCTTAAACTGTTTTCCGTCTATGTCACGATCCCTAATTTCTGCACGAACATTAATCAATGGGGAAAAACCGTCAATCGTTTCTACAAATTTGATATTCCCTTCCTTGATGTAGAAGTTGCGTTTAATATATGTAATTTCACCACCGCGCATATTTGCCAAGCCTGTTATTGTAAATGAAGTTGGAGTAACATGGAACACGATGGGTTCTTCGGTTGGAATAAGGGTTGTCAAAACAGGTGTTTTCATATTAGGCCAATTATATTCTGCTTTTTTCCCCAATATGACATTAAGGTCCATTGTAAATGTATAGCTGAACGAACTCCCTGGTTTTGGGCTTGTCATTTCTATAAAGTCATCAAAAGTGTCAAAGGCAATAGAAAAGCTACCCTCATCAAAAACAGCTGTCCCTTGTAAATCAAATGAAGATAGTGTAATAGTCATTACAAGATCACAGGCAGCACCTCCATCGGCATGGAATAGTAAATTTTTAGTTTTGATATGCCCAAGTCTATTTTCATCGATACTGCATTTTACGATTGTTTCTGCTGGAATCCAGCCTTCAAATTCACTGGTACATTCTGCTACAATAGTAAATTTTTTTGCATTAAGAGCCACTTCTGGAACTTCAAGTGTGTACTCCGAAAAAATGATAGGAACATTTGTTGCTTCAATCAAGTCAGGCGCATAGTCTGGAGAATAAAATGAAGCATTGTCAAGGTACAGCGTTCCAAAAAATTGAGGCTCGTTGAGTTTACCTTCGATTAATAGCTCGCCATTAAGGGTTCCTGTTTTACAAGTGAAAAAGTTATCGATAGGTAAAAAGTTTAAAAATTGTGGTACATCAAGACTGATATTGTAGCATTGCAACATAATATCGGACGAGGTAATGGAACCATCACAAGAAATATGTGTTTTTAGCTCATCACTCATGTTAAGCGAAACAGTTCCGTCATTTAAGTAAAAGCCATTGATTGTGTCATCTTTGTCATATATAGCAAGCACATCATTTTCACGCATAACAGACAACTCAAATGGCTGTCCTAGTTTCATTTCACCAAGTTGGGCTTTTTTGAGTGTTGAAGTGAGAACAAAACTGTCAAGTACATTTGTGAGCTTTTGTATAAGGGTAGTGTTTTCATCTAAATTTTCTTGTTGACCTTCAATATGTAATTCTACATCTGCCATAGCGGATTTACCTGCAATCGTTCCCGAATAGTTGATACCTAAGTTTCCAATACTAGTATCGGGGTTAAAGGTTGCTATAAGAGAATCAATAGAATGGGTATCCCATACAATGTGCGCCTGTGGAATACTTACCAGTTTGTCGTCAAGCAAAAAAATAATGCTTGCTTCAAGTGGCTTGTTTGCAACATGCATTTTTAGTTTTTCCAAGTTTAATTGCAAGCGCATATTGTCAAGGGAGCCTAAAAAACTAATAGAACCATTAACTATATCATCGGGGGCTTGCGTTGGTGAAAAAAGCGAGAGGGAGATATTGTTTATGTTACAATTTCCATCAAGAAGTACTTCATCACCTATCGACACATTTGCATCTAATGTAAAAGTTTGGGTCTTTGCCGCATCGCTGAGTTCAGTGGTTAGTGAATACTGCGTGTATGAGGCTATTTTGTCAGCTATAATGTCAAGTGATGCTTGACCGGTAAGCAAATTGGTATCATTCCCCATTGAAATTTCAGAAATAAAAATAGTTTGAGGATTTGCTTCGGCTTTCAGATTTAAAGTAAACGGTGAATTAAGATATGTATCGGTAATAAAATCTTTGGAGTATGACAAGGTTAATTGCTCGCATACAAAATTCCAATTAGTGAGGTTAGTAAAATTAAAATGTGAGTTAAATGATAACACAAACGGTAGTATGGGTACCGGAAACTCTTTTGTTTCCACCGTGCCTTGTATTGACGAGTTGACAAAACTTACATTTGCCAAAAATCCATAATCACCATAGAGATTAAGTTGCCCATTTGAAATAATTCCATTAGCAGTATAAGAAATGGCACCAACCGAAAACATGGAATCAAAAAAAATATCATTTCCGAGTCCAAAACTTGCATTTACAGTACCGTTGATTTGGGTTTTGTCAATGTTAATACTGAGGTTGCTTAGATTGAACGAAGCATTACTTCCATCAAATGAGCTAAGAGCGTACAATCCTCCTGCTTCTGTTGAAGCTAAAATCAACTGTACAACATTATATGAAAATGAAGATAAGTCACTTGTCACATATACTTCAGAAGTAATGCGAAAAGGTTCAAGTTGCGAATGTAAAAAGGGAAGATACACAGACGGTGCAAATACAGAAATAGCATCGTATATTTTTTGTACAGAAACTGAATCAAGTACCCCATGTACTTCCAAAAACTGAGAGCGAGCATTTGAATTCACATAACTAGCGTCAAACGAATATGCGCCAAATTCATCATCTATTACAAATGTTGCATCAAAATTATTATTGCGAGGGATAAGTGTCAGTTGTGCTTTTGGAAAAACAGCATCACCGATGTATGTATCATTAATAGTACAAATATAGGAGCGCCCCCCATTATAAATTGACATTTTTGTTTTGATATTTTTGTTATTAAACCGAAATGAATGTAAATAGGCTTGTGCTGAAACTGTATTTGACACAAAATCATATTTTCCAAAAGCCTGAAGGTTCAGTATATCGGATAGAATTTGAGCATTTTTTACTTCAGCACGTTCGTGAGTGCCATTTGCGACAATCTTAAAACGATTGTTTTTTGATTGTATCGTATTGGCTATAATCAAAGGAACCGTGCCTTCAATGTCGGTTTCCCATTCTAATTGGAGTTTTTCTTGGAGATTAAAATCAATAGAAGCAAACCCATTAACGACTAAGTCATGTATAATAGAATCCCTATTTTTATCTAAGTAAACAAAACTATTAACCTTAAAATAATTGCAGGTGAGTGATGCCGAGCCTGTCTTTGATGCTAAATCATACGAAGCTTTTATGTTAAAGTCATCTGCTTTTTGGAAAGCTAACAGTGAGAGTTGTTGTTCAGAAAGCGAAACAAAAAAACTAAGATCGGCAATTCTAGCCTTGTTTACGGAAAAAGAACTTACCTGTAGTACGGCGGAAATGAGAGAAAAGTCAGTTTTACCATTTCCGGATATTTTAAAATCCGCATCTGCCTGAATCATAGAGGGGGATTGTTGTGTTGCGCTGATATTTGCCAGTATATCAAATTGCAGTTTTTCGCCATCAGCCTGTAGTTTCCCAGAAAAAAGAGTTAAGGTTCCAGAATAAGTTTCATCAGAGTAGGAAATAAAAATATTATGTAAATTGACGCTGTATTTTTTTAGCGGAATATTAAATAAATGTGTGTTTGTACTAGTATTCTCATTTTGTTCTGAAGTTTCTGTAGCCCTTGTATCAAATTGAAGCGTTTGTGTTTTATCAGTTTCGGTAGCGGAAAAAAGTTGTGTAAAAAAGTAACTTTGGTTTTCGGAATTATAAAAAAATTCGCCATCTCGTATAACAATATTTTTTATAGCATTATCATAGTGTCCGAATAGAATTTCAAATAGTTTGTATTCAATAAGAATATGGTCAAAATATGCTAGTTTAACCCCTTTTTCGTCTTGTATGGTAACTGAATGTAAGTTGATTTTAGAGATAAGCGATGGGGAAAGTTCTTTATAGCTAATATCAAGTCCCAAAGAATCTTTTACATTTTGAAAAAAAACGGAACGAGCGGTTGAAGTATGGTAAACAATTACCTTAGAAAGCAGTGGAAATAAAACTAAGGCAACTGCAACAATTCCAAAAAGAATAAAAAAATCGATTATAATGCGTCTTTTAGTAAATGTCTTCATCAAAGCTAACCGCTACCAACCATGTACTATTATAGAAAAAATAAGATTTTTTTATAGTTACAAAACAAAAATAAAAGACAGGCAAATGATATACTCTTAAAAAAAGAAGAGTGCTGAAGGCGGGAATTGAACCCGCACGGTATTGCTACCAAGGGATTTTAAGTCCCTAGTGTCTACCTATTCCACCACTTCAGCAATGAAGACATTATAAGAAAAGTGCGAAAAATTGTCAATCCCTTTTTGGAATTTTTTTATTTGTGCGACGGGTTTGATGTGGTACTTTGTGCGACAAATAGTAAGGAAATTATTTGACTTGTCGCTTACGCAACGAGCGTATACCTCGACATTTCCTGCGTCGAAATGATGGTATTGTATCCGACTGCGATACTTTAAGAAGAACGACCTTGCTACCCTGTGACGAGGTTGTTGATTTGAGTGAAGGTGTACATATCATTTGTTTGAGGTAGTGAGCGATAGCAGACTACCCACATCGGCTATCCAAACGAACTATCCAAGTATAGCAGCAAAAAATAGCTTACTATGCGCCTTAGTAACGAGTAAGTTCTTGTATTGGAACGATTTCATAGCCATATTTTTGTAAAAGAGAAATAAGCAAGTCTATTTTATATACAAGATATTCATCATTGTCACGAGAACTGAGTTGGATTGGAACTATCGCTCCATCTCTGGCTTCTTGCAAGATATAATTTATACACGCGTATACATTTTGAGCAACATCTGGAAGATACTCCTTTGTTTCGGCTGTAAGCCAATCGGGAATAATAATTGTCGGTAATACAAAAGTATAGCCAGCCTTGTGAGCAATCTGCTCGATTTGTTCTGAGGTAACATACCAAGGACTATGCCAAAAAAGCGAAAGTTCTGCCCCTGTTGCTTTATAAAAAAGGTCTTCGGTACGAGCAAGCCCACTTTGTATAAATTCATCGGTTATCTTGTATTTTGAATCGCTTAAGTTAATAGGTGATAAAAAGAGGGACGCGCATTGATGTCCTGATTGTACTATGTGAGAAATATCAGTTGGATACAGACTAATTGCTGTTCCTGTAACAAAAAAAGTAGCACGAACTTGCGCTTGTTGTAAGGCAAAAAGAATATGCGGTAAACCATCAGTGCTTTCCATAATATCAAAAACGATTGCTATTTTTTTTGACGCTTTTTCTGAAACATATACATCATTTGAGTTATGATAATAGGGGAGAAGCGGGAGTAGTGGATTGGTGCCGACTTCTGTTAGTGAGCGTAAATATATCATATTGGAAAAAATGCCACCTGCCTGATCCAAGTACACTCGGTAGTTCGCATTAAAAAGTTTTTTTTCTTGAAGTCGTAATTCTGGCGAAGCAAGCCAACTGCTTGAAGTCCTATCATATTGGAATAAGTATTCGGGTTTAAAGTATGAAGTAGCTAGAATGTCAGTATCATTTTGCCCCCAGCTAAAATCGGAAACTTGCGAAATAAGGATTGTTTCGGCGGAAAGATTTTGGAGATTGATTTTTACTAACTCGCTTTCAGTACCGACAAGCAATGTCGAATCATTTGCCCAAACACTTGATATAATTGGCTCGCCACCAATCTTAAAAATACTTGTTTTTGTACTTAATTGCTTGACATAAAACAGACCCTCTTTTTGTATAAGAGCAAATTGAGCGTGTGGACTAAAACTTAAAAATACTTCTCCTGCTTCTAATGGAATTTTTGCGAATTGGTTTCCTGCCACATGCCAAGAATGAGTTGTGCTTGTTGTATCATGTATACTATTAAAATAAATCAAAGGATTTTCATCTTGCCAAAAAACTTTAAACTCTGTTACAACCTCCGGTAAAAGTAAATACGGAATACCTACTTGCGCTTCCATTGATATATTTTCTTTATCCCAATTCAAGTAATATAGATGTTGTTTGCTCTTTATAACGAGTAATGATTTTCCACTTGTGCTAAAAAATAAATGACTATCATTTGGCGATACTGAAAATGGCATGGAAGCAATTTTCTTTTTAACATTCAAAATAGAGTCATAGAGCGAAAAACTTAATAGTTGATGTGTATTCACTTCATATATGGATGTTTTTTCGACGAGATAAAAAGTGTCTTTGTCAAGCCAATGTACACTATCTATAGATGTTTCTGCAATTTTCACTGCACTAAAATTATCTTTTTGATTTTCGTGTTGCAAAAGCCATGCAGGGCGCGAAAAATACAGTGCTCCGTTATTTTCGTATACAAAGCCTGAATCATCGGGAGCCCATGTAATTGCCCGTATATGTTGGAGCGCCTTATCAGTTACAAAGTAGCGCAATCCTGTTTTTAGGTCTAGCACTACTAAGTTCCCAAAAACAAAATCAACAGGTTCTACAAGCGAAATAAAGCGACCAGAGGGGCTTACTTGTAAACTTTCAAAGTTTTGTTGTAGGTTCGATTGCTCAAAAACCGAAAACTGTTTGAGGTGAAGCGTATTGGATATTTCGTTTGAGCCTATATTGAGGGTAATTGAACCGAGTTTATTTATAACTTGTACAATCGAGCCGTCTGCAAATACTTCAAGGTGTTCAGGAAAAAATGTCAGTTGTTCTACTGTAGGAGAATTTGCTCGCTTGACAAATAGGGTCTTATAAGGGGTGCCGTTAGTGGATGTCGTTTCAAGCGAAAACAGCAGATCGTTTTTGCTATTGAGTGAAAATTGCGAAAAGCGCAAGCGATTCGTTTGGGCAAAGGCAACACTATTACTTAAAAGAAACAGCAGTCCAGATAAAAAAATGGCTCGTATATAAACAAGTGTATGTGTCTTTCGGCACTTGTTTTTGCTTTCTTTATTTTTAGCTGTGCGAAAAAAAAACGGTTTCATAATTGCAAAAATTCCTTCAATTCCTTGTCTATTTTTTCAAGTGCTTTTTCGGCATTCGCTATACGCATAGAAATATGCTCGTGCTGCAATTCTTTGAGTTTTGAAAATGCAATGTCAAGTTCTGGAAAATTATCTACTTCAGAATCAGTATATGTTGTAGCATTTTGCTTATTTTGGTCGTTGTATATTTTTTCACTCATTTTTTTTCCTAGTACAAAATCCTTAATTTTATAGCACTTGACAACTTATAAAAATGTCAAGAAGTTTTATTTGGCATATCCAAAAACGCATTGAGCATCTTTGCTGTCCATTCTAAGTTTGTCATGCTCGTAAGTACAGAAATTACCTACATCAAGCCCAAAAGTTGTTGAATCTGTGTATCACATTCTCCATAAGTCGTTTTTCCATCGAAAAAATCCTTTATCGTTTGCTGTATTTTGACAGGGAATTTTTTCCAGTACTTTTCTTGCCAATTTCCCATAGTACTTTTTAATTCGGTATTTGTTTTTTCGTTCATTTGCCCAAGCCCGTATTCCACAAACTGTACTGCCATATTATACATGGCTTCTGCTGGCAAACCCGAAACCGTTCCATTTTTTGCGATTGATTGTATCGAGCCGTCATAGGACTGTGACGGAATCCAAGAATCGACAAGGGCTTGTGCCTGCTCTTCCGAAAGTTCTGGGGCTTCTCGTGCTATGAGTTCCCGTGAAAAATTGCGTAAACTTTCGGTCATACCTTGCATACCAATTTGTACCGATTCGGAAAGTTGCTTTGAAATGCGCTTGGACGCTTCTTCGGCATTAAAATTGAGCGTCCCACTTATCTCTTTCTTTTTTCGTTCCACCGCTGCAATAACCACATCAAGTTGCTTTGGGCTACAGCGATTTAAGATAAAATCAATACAAAATTCCAAGTCCTTTGTTTTATTCATACGATTATTGTATATGATTTAGCGTTTTTTTTCAATTCTACACTTCAGATAGTGACAGTTCCAAAAACTAAACTTTTTCACTTTTTAGAACTGCCCATTTGTAAAAAAAGAGGGAGGCGAAAAACATAAAATGACACTGTTTTTGCCATCACAGGTGAGAATTGCCTATAACAAAACATATTTCGATATTTTTTTTGCAATTTCTCTTGACAAAAATTAAAATCTTATTATAATGAGACGACAGATAAGTTTTCGTTATAAAAACTGTCGGAGAGTCGTTTGTACGACTCTTTTTTTATGTCTAGTTTGAAAAGGTCACGAGGGACAATATGAAAATAGTTAAAAGCAATGAAAATCCATACTGTGGTGATGTAGAAGCCTTAGTTGAAGGTTTGGGCTATCGCTTGGTTGACTATTCTCTCGATAAGGTAAAGTCAGGCTGGCATGCAATAGTTGTTATTTTTTCGCCTCATGGCACAGGGATAGATGATTGTTCTAGGGTGCATAGACCACTTCAACAGCGTTTGGAAGTCCTTTTGGATTCGCAAGATGTAAGCATGGAAGTGAGTTCACCTGGTGTTCATCGTGTGTTCAAAAAGTCGTACGAACTAAAAGCGTTTCAAGGTTTTACTGTTTCGGTATGGGATGTAACTTGTACTGACTGGGTAACGGGTACTCTTATAGAATACAAGGAAGACGCTATTGTTCTTCAAAATGATACAGTGACAAAAACAATCGCATTTTCGGCTATAAAAAAGGCAAAACTTATAGATTAAGGAGTGAAAAATGGCTGGTGACAATAATACCCTGAGTTCAAGCATTAGAATGTATGCGCAAGAAGCAGGACTTGATGATGATGTTATTGCAAATGTAGTAAAGCAGGCTCTGAGAACTGCCTATAAAAAACAGTACGGAACAGATGAAAATTTGGATTTTTTGGTTGATGATGATGGT
>JAFTEH010000090.1 GCA_017453745.1 Spirochaetaceae bacterium | reverse complement strand
CGCGGTGGAGAGGCTTCAACCGATAAAGCGGTTTGGGCTGGAACTACAATTGAGAGCGGACTTGGAAAATACGCTTGGTATATTAATAGCAGCGATAATAGAACCCACGAGGTAAAGAAAAAGCTACCAAACGGCTATGGATTATATGACATGAGTGGAAATGTATTTGAATGGTGCTGGGACTGGTACGGAGAGTACACGGAAGGAGATGCAACCGACCCTACAGGTGCCTCATCTGACTCGGAGCGCGTCGCTCGTGGCGGCGGCTGGGACGAGCGCACCTCTGGCTGTCGTGCGTCTTACCGCAACAAGTTCCCGAAGTACGGCTATAATCACTTGGGCTTTCGCCTTGTTCGCACTGTGCAGTAGGCGGCTTACACACGAGGGCTCGCTTTAGCGAGCCCTCGTGCAAACGCGACAGGGGGCGGAGGTGCAGAGGGCTGTTTTTTCAAAAACAGCCCTCTGGTACATTTTGTCGCACCATCTGTGCGACAAAATACTGGCAACACCGAAGCACCCGGTTCCTTAAGTGTGGTGCCGCTTGAGCGACACCACACTTAAGGAAGTCGCCAATTCGAGATAGAGTATGAGTAAGCACTATGCATATTTTTGCCTATGTGTTTTTGTGTTTTGCCGTTCTTGTAAAACGAACTTGTTTGAAAAATGCCAATTTATTTTTGCTGAGGTTGAAGTTTACATATAGTAAAGGGTATGCCTGAAATAATGACTGAGTACATCAATAAAACAACGGTAAAACAACGGCGCTTGATTCTTATGTTATAATTTAGGGCAGGGCTAATTGCTCGCTACATTTAGATGTCAGTAATTTTAAACTATTAAAAGGAGATGAAAGTAGAGTCGTGTACCGCCTAAGATTATAGAATTTCCCTCAATGAAACCCAGAAAACTGTCATTTTTAGCGATTCTTTATAGAAAAAATATAAAAAAATGAAAAAAAGTCTTGACCGTTTTTTTAGTTATTGGTATTTTCTAAGTACAAAAGTTAGCAAACTGAGGAAGTATTACATGGACGAAAAAGACGCTGAACAAACGAATAATCACCCAGATGAGAGTTCGCAAACGCAAACAGGCGAAGAAAGCAGTTCTGATACTCTTTCCGATGAATCGTGTGAGGCAAGTCCGCAAGATGAACTTGCTCAAGCACTCGCGAAGGCTCAAGAGTTTCAGGATCTGTACTTACGAAAAGCCGCTGATTTTGAAAATTATCGTAAGCGCATGATTCGCGAAAAGCAAGAAGCAGGTGATTATGCAGTTGGAAAGCTCATCGGTGATTTATTGCCCATCATGGATAACTTTGATAGGGCATTATTGGCTAAGGGTGAAGAAAATCCGCAAGCCTTTGTTGATGGTGTTATGATGATTCGCGACCAATTAAGCGGTATGTTGGAGCGTGATTATGGTTTGAGTTCGTACGATTCAAAGGGTAAACCATTTGACCCTAATATTCATGAGGCTGTAGCGCAAGCCCCTTCTGCTGAAGTAAGCGTACAAACAGTCGGAGAAGAAATTGTAAAGGGTTATACTATTAAGGATAAGGTATTGCGTCACGCTAAGGTTTTGGTATTGATGCCACATACTGAAACGGAGTCTGTTAAAACAGATGACCCACCATCAGAAACTTGAGTGGTGCAATGAATACATAAATAGAGCGTAGGTTGGGGATGCCCCACCTCGTCACTTATATAGAAATAAACTTAAAGAACATAGGAGAAAAAAATGGGCAAAATCATAGGAATTGACTTAGGTACAACTAATTCATGTGTAGCAGTTATGGAAGGTGGAGAACCTGTTGTTATTGCAAGTTCAGAAGGTGGACGAACGACACCATCAATCGTAGCTTTTACAAAAGACAAGGAAAAAATTGTTGGGCAACCGGCAAAAAACCAAATTGTAACAAACCCAGAAAATACAGTGTATTCTGTAAAGCGTTTTATTGGGCATCGGTACAATGAACTTACTGACGAAATTAAGCGTGTACCGTATAAAATTGAGCCGAATGGTGACGATGTGCGCATTAACATTGACGGTAAGTTATATTCCGCTCAAGAAATTTCAGCCTTTGTCTTACAAAAGATGAAAAAAACTGCTGAAGATTATCTCGGCGAAACGGTAACCGAAGCAGTTATTACAGTTCCCGCCTATTTTAACGATGCACAACGGCAAGCAACAAAGGACGCAGGGAAGATTGCAGGGCTTGATGTTAAGCGTATTATCAATGAGCCAACAGCCGCTTCTCTTGCATTTGGTTTTAACAAGGACAGCAAAAAAGATAAAACAATCGCTGTATTTGACCTTGGTGGTGGTACCTTTGATATTTCAATTTTGGAATTGGGCGATGGTGTTTTTGAAGTAAAGTCAACAAATGGCGATACCCACTTGGGTGGTGATGACTTTGATGCTCGTATTGTAGATTGGCTTATTGCCGAGTTTAAAAAGGATACTGGTATCGACCTTTCACAAGACCGTATGGCACTACAGCGTTTACGAGAAGCAGCTGAAAAAGCTAAAATTGAACTTTCGGCAAGCGTATCAACTGAATTAAATTTGCCATTTATTACGGCAGACCAAAATGGCCCAAAACATTTACAAAAAACATTAAAACGAGCCGAGTTTGAAAAGATGACCGATGACCTTTTTGAGCGTACAAAGGAGCCATGTCGAAAAGCCCTCAAAGATGCAGGCATTAGCCCGAACGAAATTGACGAAGTCCTGTTAGTCGGTGGCTCAACCCGTATGCCAAAAGTCGCTACTATCGTAAAAGAAATTTTCGGTAAGGAAGGTTCTAAGGGCGTAAACCCAGATGAAGCCGTAGCCGTTGGAGCTGCTATTCAAGGCGGTATTCTCGGTGGTGATGTGAAGGATGTATTGTTGCTTGATGTAACACCGCTTTCACTGGGTATTGAAACTTTGGGCGGTGTATTTACACCACTCATTAACCGCAATACTACAATTCCGACACGCAAAAGTCAGGTATTTTCTACCGCTGCTGATAATCAGTCTGCCGTATCGATTCATGTATTGCAAGGTGAGCGCGGCATGGCAAACCAAAACCGCACACTTGGTAATTTTGACTTAGTGGGTATTCCGCCAGCACCGCGTGGGGTTCCACAGATTGAAGTAACATTTGACATTGACGCAAACGGTATTGTACATGTATCAGCGAAGGATTTAGGTACCGGTAAGGAGCAACATATCCGTATTGAAAGTTCCAGTGGCTTAAGTGATAGCGAAATTGACCGTATGGTAAAAGAAGCCGAAGCGAATGCTGAAAACGATAAGAATGAGCGTGAAAAAGTGGAAGTTCGTAATACTGCTGACAGCATGATCTATACCACCGAAAAAACCTTAAAAGAACTTGGCGATAAAGTTTCAAGTGCCGATAAATCTGCTATTGAGGACGCTATTGCTGCTCTAAAACGAGCCTTAGAAGGAAATGACACGGCCGATATTAAGGCAAAAACCGAAGAACTTCAAAAAGTTTCGTATAAACTTGCTGAAGAATTGTACAAAACACAAGGTGCACAAGCAAGTGCTGGTGGAGATGCTTCGTCAAGTAGTGGACCTACTTCTGGTTCTTCCGATGGGGTTGACTACGAAGTGGTAAACGACGATAAATAAACCAGTTGATAACCAAAGCCTCTAAAAATTCACAAAAAGAGTTTTTAGAGGACTTTTCTATTATGGAGATGTTTTGTGGCCAACAAGCGTGATTATTATGAAGTATTAGGCATTAAAAAAAACGCATCAGCAGATGAAATAAAAAAAGCGTATCGTAAATTGGCGATACAATACCACCCCGATAAAAATCCTGGCGACAAGGTTGCTGAAGAACGATTCAAAGAAGCGACTGAAGCGTATGAAGTCTTGAGAGATGAGCAAAAGCGTAGTCTATATGACCAATATGGCTTTGAAGGGCTTGCTGGTATGAATACGGGCTTTGACCCATCTAGTATGCATGACTTTGAAGATATTTTTGGGGGCGGTTTTTCTAGCATTTTTGAAAATCTATTTGGTGGAAGTTTTGGTGGTTTTGGAGGGCGTTCGTCGCACCGCTCCGAGCAGTTACGCCATTTACAGTACAACTTAAAAATCACATTACAAGAAGCAGTTTTTGGTATCGAAAAAAGAGAAATCAGCTACCAACGCGATGAGTTGTGTCATTCCTGTGGTGGAACGGGTGGGGAAAATGGCTCACAGCGTAAAACATGTCCTAACTGTAAAGGCACTGGTCAGATTCGTCAAAGTAATGGCTTTTTTTCGATGGCGCGTGTTTGTGAGCGTTGTCATGGCGAAGGTACTATAATCGATAAACCGTGTCGTACTTGCAATGGAACAGGCTTAGAGCGCAAAAAGCAGCGGATTAAGGTTACTATTCCTGCTGGGGTTGAACATGGAAGGCGTATTCCAATTCCGAAACAAGGGAGTGCAAGTTCTACAAGTGGGCAATATGGTGATTTATTTGTTTTAGTTGAAATACAACCACACGCTCATTTTGAGCGACAAGGAAATAATTTGTATTGTGCAGTCCATATCTCGATTGAGCAGGCTGCTCTCGGCTGCGAATTATATATTCCCCGTATTGATGAGAAAAAAGTGCTTTTAAAAGTGCCTGCTGGTACTCAGAGTGGAAAACTTCTTAGTATTAGTGGTGCCGGGATTCAGCCTCGTGGGGGAATTGCCGGAAACTTGTATGTAAAAGTTATGGTAAAAGTTCCCGAAAAACTTTCGGCAAAAGAACGAGCTGCCCTCGCTGAGTTTGCAAGTTTGCATAGTGCTACAACGGAGCCTTCATTGATTGCACTCAAAGACTTGTCGTAGCAATCCTGTCGCTCTGGTATGAGCTAAAGGCTATTCCGAAAAGGTATGATGGTATATCTTTTCACGATGTCCGTTGGATTTCAAAAAACGAGATTATCACGGAAATCAATTTTTAATATAAACAACGAGTTTATGAGTTAATCTTGACCAATTTATACATAAGTGCCAAAAAGTTACAGGCACATCTAAAAACTCAAAATTTAAAAAGTTTTTATGAAGTATGACTTTCTACTAAGTAGAAAGTCATCGAGTATTGGAGCCTTGAAATAACAAGGCTCCAATACTCGCGCTTTCAAAGACACCTCT
>JAFTEH010000089.1 GCA_017453745.1 Spirochaetaceae bacterium | reverse complement strand
TCCACCACAGGCTCACAACAAGGTAGCACAAACAGTGCAGGTTCTTTAAATGATGAGCAAATTGAAAGATATTCTGAATTTCCGAAAAATCCGACAACTGACGCAAAAACCATACCAGTTTCGCGCACAGCATATATGAACCAAAATATGCGATTACGAGTCGTTTACCCAGGTGAAAAATGGGTGTTTTTGGGAGAACAAACAGCTCAAAAAGGGCTTCCCTATGAGCAACGAAAGTTTCAAAATGGCGATACGGAATTTACATTTTTAGCAAAAGAACAAGGGCACTATATACTGCAATTTTCACGCTATGATGCATACACCAATTCTTTTATTGAAGATGCACTCGCTGTTGAAGTGGCAGAAAAACGGTCTGGCTCTCCTGCATATACACGAGCCCCTGCATACACATTACCAACTTCGCCAAATCCTTCTATTGAAACGCTAAAACCTTCAAACGAGACAAGTGCGAGCACCACTCTTACGCAAACCACGCAAGCTAATCCGTCAAGCACTATTGCGTCAAGTTCTACAACGAAAAACACCAACTATACCGATTTACTAGAACAAGCGAAATCTGAAATAGCTATGGGGAATGCAGGAACCGCCATTGACTTAATACAACAATTTGTTCGAGCGACTCGCGAGCGCAATGATGAAGCATATTTCTATTTAGGGCAAGCATACGAACTAAACGGAAATGACAAAAATATTAAAGAAGCATATAAGGCCTACTCACTAGTAACCAATGCTTACCCCGATAGCGAATATTGGCAAAAAAGTGATGAGCGTATACGATATATAAAAAGGTTTTTTGTTAATATAGAATAGACTTGCTTTATGGAAACTGTACCGAAAAAGCAATTCCCATACAGTTTCCATATAAACAATACGGTTAGTTAAAAACAGGATACGCTTCATAACCAGACTTTTTTAACGATTGTCCGGTTTCTCCTTTTTCAGTTTCGGTAACAAGAACTTGATACATAGTCGTTCCGTTGCGCGTGTCAAGTTTGACACTTGCCACAAATCCCTTGCGCACTAACTCGGCTTGCAGATTTTCTGCATTGGTTTTATTTTGAAAAAAACCCACTTGATAAAATGTTGCCACTTCAAAAGTTTCAGATGATCCTGTTTCTGTTATAGCAACTTGACTTATACTCTGTACTTGACGGCGTGGCATTAAATACCAAAACGAAATAGGCGATACTGTTGCTTTATTTTGAACGATTGCCGTTTCTATGGCGTATGGAAAGTCTGAAATTAAGGTATTTTTTACCGTTTCATCGCTCGTAAGCCAATACAGTGAAAATAATAAAATATTTCGGTATGCCGAAAATCGATTATCATTCAGGGCTTGTTTTAATGAATTGACACTTGCTTGAATATCATCTTCCACAAGTTTGGAAAGTAGCATGTATAGTTCCGCTTGTACCTTAATATCAAAAGTCGCACTATTCGATATAATGGTTTGCAAAATATACATTCCGAGTTGGGTATCTCCTGCTAAAATTGAAGCACGAGAGGCTTTTAACTTTACGATTTGGGATTGCTCAAGAGCCGTTTCAAGCAAAGCACACTGCGAATAGTGTTGCGTGGCATCTGAAAAAAGGTAGTTAGATTCCTCGTACATTGCTAAAATGTATAAAGCGCATTTTTTATCATTAGAAGAATTTAGTTTATCTATCTGGGCTAAAAACGCTTGACATGCATCCTTTGGAGAATTGCTTGTATTATTAAAATTTTTTCTCACCAACGATAGAACTTGCTCTGACGGCGTATATAGACTTTGGGAATAGACACCTTGTCCATATAGGACGAACAAAGCAAGCATACACGACAAACG
>JAFTEH010000088.1 GCA_017453745.1 Spirochaetaceae bacterium | reverse complement strand
GTGCTTTCCCTTAGAATCCCTATCCCTTCCTAAAACGCGGCAATGCGGCAAGTTGGCATTCAGGATTTAAGGGAACCTCTAAAAACTTCAGTTTTTAGAGGTGTCTTTGAAAATGCGAGTATTGGAGCCGTGTAATTTCAAGGCTCCAATACTCGGCGCACTTCTAAAAACTTTTTAAATTTTGAGTTTTTAGAAGTGCCTTTAAGCCAACTTGAGTCCTAAAGAACCCGTCTGAAAGTAATAACTTTTAGTACTTATCTATAAATTGGTCAAGATTAGCTCATAAACCAGTTGTTTATATTAAAAATTGATTTCCGCCACCCTATTGCCCCACTTGAAATACTTATTCAAAATAACTATACTCACCAAATCTTTTTACTTTATGGAGAACATACGTATGAAAAAAATCATTGCAGTTTTTGTTTTAATTTCTACGCTTACCATTTCGGCTCACGCTGAAACGATAATAACAGGACCAAGTCTCGGCTATAGGTATGGAAAATTTCACGGTAAGGACTTTTTTCCATAGTATTCACATGGGGCTTGGCTTTGGGTATATCGCTCAAAACGAGTTTACTTTTCTCTTCAATACAGGTTTCTCATGGAACTTTAATCTTCCAATTTGTGGTACCCTCGCTCAATTTATATTTGGTCGCACTTTTCGCTCTCAAAATGACAAGTTACATCTCATGATTGGGGCAGGAATTGGGGGAATCATTCTGCCATATTTTTCAGTAGATATACCCCTACAGTTGAGCATCGATTATTATTTTAACAATAAATACGGTATAAGTTTCACAATAAATAATTCTATTGGGTATGTCATTCCGCTTGCCTTTAAAAACACCTTTATCGTAAGCATCGGTCCAAAGTTTAAGCTATAAGGGTTTGATGTAAGACTATCTTTATACAACTCTTTTTTTTAGCGGTGTCTTTGAAAATACGATGTTTTTAGGCCCGGTAATTTCAGGGCTTAAAAACAATGAGTTACATACTTTTCATTTTTAAAAGAATATGTATTATAGGGACAGTTAAAAACAGCCACAGGGGCTCTAAAAATGTCATATTTAGCTGTACCCTAACTGACGATAGTGTACGCACTATCTAAACACTGTTTAAGGAATATATACTATGGAAACCCTACCAAAAACAAAAATTATTGCAACGCTTGGACCTTCTTCTGAAAGTGAAGATGTATTGCGCAAATTGTTTCTTGCAGGAGTGAATATCTGTCGCATTAACTTTTCACACGGCACGCATGAAGAACATGCAAAAAAAATAGCGCTTATCAAAAAACTCCGTAGTGAAATGAAGTTGCCGATAGCGATTTTATCCGACTTGCAGGGACCGAAAATCCGTGTAGGCACATTTCGCAATAAAAAAGAAACAATCCATACGGGGCAAACATTTACTTTTACAACACGGAGCGTCGAGGGCGACAATACTATCACTTCTGTTTCATACAAAAAACTGACCAGCGATGTACATGAAGGTTCGTACATATTAGTTAATGATGGACTTTTGAACTTTAAGGTTACCAAAATCCTTAATGAAACAGATGTGGAATGTATTGCTACAAATGACGGTATTATCAGCGACCACAAGGGCGTAAATATTCCTGGCATCTATATGGATGTTCCCTTTTTGAGCGACAAGGATATACAAGACCTGCATTTTGCTATTGAGCAAGAAGTTGATTTTATAGCGGCTTCATTTACACAAAAAAAGCAAGACATACTACAGATTAAAAAAATCATTAGCGAAAAAAAGGGTGAGCAACTTGTTATCGCTAAAATTGAAAACCAAGAAGGCTTAAACAATGCGAAAAGCATCTTAAGTGTAGCCGATGGTATTATGGTTGCTCGGGGGGACCTTGGCGTTGAAGTAGAAGCAGCCCTTGTTGCCTTTGCTCAAAAAAACTTAATCGCTCTCGCAAATTCTTTCAGTAAGCCCGTTATCACCGCAACCCAAATGCTCGAAAGTATGACCCACAATATACGCCCGACTCGTGCAGAAGTTGCCGATGTGACTAATGCTATTTTAGACGGAACTTCGTGTGTTATGCTTTCAGGGGAAACAGCCGCAGGCGACTACCCCATCGATGTGGTTACGGTTATGCGTAAAATAGCGAGCACAACCGAAAAAACAATGGACTATAAAAAACTCACTAAAGAAGTTTACAAATCTGAAGCGACTAATATCACTTCGGCAATTTCACATTCTGCTTGCACCATTTGTAATGAGCTCGGTATTCAAGCGATTATTACGCCTACCAGTTCTGGACTTACAGCACGAAATATCGCAAAGTTTAAGCCTAAGGCGAATATCTTTGCCGTGACAAGCGATGAAAAAGTATTTAGGCGCCTTTCTCTGTTTTGGGGTGTGCAGCCGATCCTTTCGCGACAATATTCCAATACCGATAACATGATTCAAGTGTGTGAAGAAGCGGCAAAACAAGCAGGTTGTGTAGAACAAAACCAATTAGTTGTTATCACTTCAGGTATTCCGATCGGGCAAGCAGGCTCAACAAACTTGGTTACGGTAAAGCATATTTCCTAAGCCTTTTTAATGAGCGATACACGGTAAAACGCCCATACACTGAAGTTATGGTGTTCTTTGTACACTGGCAGTCTGTTCCGAAAAACATACAGAAAATTTCCATACTATCTCGTGTACAGACCTAGATTTTCTGTATGGGCTTAGTGTACTCAACTGTTTTTCTTTCTATGCCGATAAGGGTATGATGAAGCGTTTATTTTTGCTGGGGATATTGGTCAGTTTTTTTGCGAGTGCATCTTTTGCGCAAAACTTTATACCGCTAAAAAACTTACCCGATAGCTTGGAAATTGAAGTTCTTAATGTAAGCGTCAGTATTGAAGGAACTGATGAAACTTTTGCCTCATACTCCTTTGTTTCTGATACTGGAAAAAAACTTTCATGTGTCGAAAACAGAGGCACATTCCGTATACGCACCGTATATGAAAGTGATGGTATTATACGCATAAAAATTCCAAAAACTCATTTAATTGAACGCATGAGAATTACTTCCGCCCTCGCCTCTATCACAGTAAAAAATATTTCAGTAGTGCACACCCATATACTTTTAACACGGGGCGATATAAACATAAGTGGCTGCCAGTTTAAAACATCAGTTTTAACCCAGAATACGGGCTCACTCCTCTTTAGTGCTGGGGTAAAATCTTCAGCGCTCTGTTTAACTAATGTAGAGGCAAGAGTGCAGTATCTCGGCGAAAAGGACGGATACCACATTGACTATAGTTGCGCTGGCTCTTATTTAAATGTCAATGGACAAGTACTCACAAATCTTCAAGGGGTATATGGGGAAAACAATGCACAAAAACGCTCAATTATTTCACTTTCTCATTCCAATGCCAGTGTTAGTTTTCCATAACTACGAACAAGGTAAATTTGTAAATCCATTACATACTGAAGCCGTGTTACAATAAACGAGTCAGGGGAACTGCTAAACAGACATCTCAATACCTCACTCCCATTAGGCATGTCTAACTTTGTTTTCTATACTTTCAAGAGTCGGCGCATTTCTAAAAATTTTTTAATTTTTGAGTTTTTAGAAGTGCCCTACAGAAAAATATTTAACTTTTTTATAGGGAAATCAAGCTTTGCAGAGATTGTTTTTCTGCATCCAAATACTAAGGGAAAAGACACCCTTTTGACCGAAGCAAATGCACTTTGAAAAAACATCCTTGTTTTTTCAAAGTGGCCGAGAATTAAAAATTGAGAAAATTATATTTTTAATTCTCGCGCTTACGCACCGTCTACATCCTG
>JAFTEH010000087.1 GCA_017453745.1 Spirochaetaceae bacterium | reverse complement strand
GCTACCTATTGGGAAAAGATGCAAAAATTATTTTTTTGCAAGATAATCAAAATAATATAGAAAAAACTTTTCCAGATTTATATAGAGAAAATATTACCTGCGTAGAATATGAGCATGTTTTGGATTACCTCATTGAGGAAAAGGTGCAATTTTATAAGGCGGAAAAAATAAAGCAAGCTCGAAATGCTCTTTTAGAAAAAGGATATCCACTCTTTGATTCTGTATTTACCAATATAATTCGAGAAAATAATATTGAAGTTGCTCAGTTATTTTTAGATGCGGGATTTTCTACTGCTACCTGTGATTCACATGGTACTCCCATTCTCTCGCTTGCTGTACGCGAATCATTAAACGAAATGGTAATAAAACTTATTTTAGCAGGTGCCCCTGTTAATAATATTTCTAAGGATAGAAAATATTCTGCTTTGATGGACGCCGTTCAAATAGGAAATTACGAAAATGCAAAACTACTATTGGAGCACGGAGCAAATCCTGATTTTCAAAGCGAAGATGGTCAAACAGCTCTTATATTGGCTGTTGGGCGTCAGGAAAAACCACTCGTGCAAGTTTTGCTACAACATGGTGCAGATCCTCATATTAAAGATAAATTGGGCATGAGTGCCTTGCAATATGCGCATATTTTCAAAAACCAAGACATACTGCCCCTATTTGAACAAAATTAGTTAGAGATATTCTTGTAAAACATCTGTATAGGATTCTAGGTATTTTTTTGTTTGGTCCATAGAACTCAGTTGAGTAAAAGACTGTTTTGTTTTTTCTTTTAAGGCAAGTAGCTCCTCGTTATTGACAACTAATGTTGTAAGTGCTTCAGCAAATTCTGCATCATTTTTAAGCATAAGTCCATTTTCAGCATGCTTGATTCTATCATAGTAGCACTCATCATCTCGGAGAATACACGGAACATAAAAACACAAAGCTTCTGTTACAGTCATAGAATATGTTTCAGAAATCGAAGCACTTACAAAAAGATCTGAGATACTAAAAAACAAACCTAAATTCTCTCTTTGTACAAAACCGACAAATGAAACTTCTTTGTTTATTCCAAGTTTATTGGCATACTTTACTAAGTAATCCTTTGCAGGACCGTCACCAACAATAATAAGTCGCAACGCTTGATGCGTTTTTTGTAAAACTGATTTAAAAATATGCAGTAATTGCTTAATGCGTTTTTCATGTGATACACGCCCCACATATAAGAACACTTTTTCATCTTTAAGCGATAAATCATTTTTAAGATTTTGAATTTCAGTTTTTGAATAATCACGAATATGCAAACCAAAGTTATCAACAGCATTTTCTATTAACAATATCTTTTTTTGGGGTAATATCTTCGGGGAGCTAAGGTAGTCAAATACTTTTTGGGAAACAGCATATATTACATCAGCATTTTTATATACATGTTTTATCCATGTATGCACAATTTTTTTAGGTATTAAAAATGAACAGGGAATATATGCACTTATATAATGTTCCCAAAATGTATGGAATGTAATAAGAAAAGGTTTTTTAATTTCTTTTGCAACTTTAATAGCAATAAGGGCAACACTAAATTCAGAATGTGCATGTAAAATATCAATGTTATGCTCTATGCAAAAGTTTACAACATTTTTATAATTTTCTGTAGCTATGTATTCGTTTGTAGCAATTTTTGATGGTCTCGCTTTTAAATAATACACTCCATTTGCTTCAGGTGAATTATGCCTACGGGGTGTTAAAACATATACCGAGTGTCCCAAAGTTTCTAAATTATCTTTTAATTGGTGTACGACAGTAGCCACACCATTCAACTGAGGGAAATATGTGTCAACAAAAAAAGCTATGTTCATAGTAGATGCAATTATATAAGTGGCAAGCATAAAAGTCAAGGAATGTAAAATCAAGATTTTGAAAAAAATCGATTTAAAATTTAGATAAACTTAAATTGCAATAGGGTGTGAGGTTCTCTTTTTTTAAAATCAGGATCAATCAAAATAGAACTCATATCTTTAATAAAAACAGTACGATGCAACTGTGAGTAGATAGTTTCTTTGAAGTGATCCAAAATTTCTTTATTGATTTTTATTTTTTTTGAATTACATGAAAAATAAAAAATACCATCCTTGCTCAACACTTGTAAACAGAGTAAACATAAACATTGCCAATCTTCATTGATATTTAAAACGGTATTGGTTTTTTTTGAATTTGAAAAAGTTGGAGCATCACAGATAATAATGTCATATAGTTTTTGTGAATATTCCTTTTGTTTATATTTTTCTTCATGTTCTATAGCCTTATATGTTTCACTAAATATTTTATATTTTCGCTTTTCTATATGTATATGAGTTCGTGCATGATTTGCTTTAATAAGTGTTTTTAAATATGTATATACATCAGAACAGATAAAACGAGCATTTTCCAGTGATAAGCCATTTAACTTAAAATTTTCCTTTGCCCAATCAAGATAATTTTGTGATAAGTCAACAGAGGTACTTGATTGGGCATGTCCAAGATGCGCAAATACAGAAAATGATGCCGTATAGCAAAAAAGGTTTAAAATATTTTTTCCCTTTGCTGTTTCAAAAATGCGTTTTCGTAACCAGCGATGATCCAAAAAAAGCCCAGTATCCAAAAGTTCCCTAATAGAAATTAAAAAAAATGCTTGATATTCTTTAACTATAAATGAAATCTTTTTTTGTTCTTCAGGAACATAGTATTGTGTATCTTTCTTTTTATGTCGTACTTTTATAAAAATCTGCAAACTACTAATACTAAAAATATCTTCGATAACCTTTGACATACATGAAAGCCACTGTTTTTCTTCTAAGATATTTTTAGTATAGGGGCGTTGATATAACGTTACTATAACAATGGGATTACTGTAGTCTTCTTTGTCGTTGTATATATAATATACATCAACACAAAGTGGAATTTCAAGAATATCACGGTCGTATAGTCTAAAACAAAAAACATGCTGTCGCTTTGCCCATTTTAGTAAATGCGTTTTATTCTTTACAAGTCTATTATAAAAAAAATCTCTTTGTCGATTTAGTTTTATATTGTTGTCATTTTCTTCCATAAGCATAAAGAATCGTAAATGATAAAATGTACAACTCTATTGTTTTTAATTTATTTTTAAGAAAAGCTAAAATACACATTAACAGAACATGCGCATTTAGTGTGCGTTCTTATTTCATTACGACCACAAGACTTTGAGTAACCCCAATTTAAAAACAAAACTGATTGAAATTAAGCCTACTAGAAAAGCACAAGTTTTAGGTATTGCCTTCCTTAATTATTACGACGCTTCATGTCGGCACAGAGAACAGCAAAACTTGACAAAAAATCGGTGTTATACACTGCTACATTTTCTTTTAATAAAAGTTTCTTTTTTGTAAAATTCCAAATTCCCTTTACACCGTGTTGGACTAATAGTTTGGCAATTTTTTGTACTTCATCATTATATGTTAATGTTAAGATAGCTACTTCAGGTTTTGACCTTTTTAGTTTAGTTACTAAACTATCAGTGCTTTCAATGGTAAAATCACCGATTTTCTGTCCTATCTTTTTAGGGTCATTGTCAAAAATATTTGTTATATATAAACCACATTCTTTAAATTCTTTATGTAAAATAATTGCTTTTGCTAAATTGCCAACACCAATTAAAAATGTTTTCTTTTTAGTATTCCAAGTCAAAAATTCACGCAAGCCTGTAACAGCACTTTTAGTAGAATAACCTCGTTTTGGAATTCCTTTTAAGCCAGCAAAAGATAAATCCTTACGCACTTGAATAGAAGAAGTGCCCATCAAAACAGCAATTTCTGTTCCAGAAATAAAGTCCTTACCAGCGGCAAGGGCTTCTTCAACTAAATTGAGATACATGGGTATACGCGCATATGTGGGTGTAAACTCAAGTTTTGACTCTGTCATTATATTACCTCGTTGTAAGTATGTTCATGTATGATTGAACTCTCGAAAAAGTATTAGCGTTAATTTTTTGAGAATCCTTTTTGTTTTAAATTGCACACATGCAAAGATTTAAAACATTACACATAAGATATAATAATTATTATAAAAAAAATTTCAAGTTTTTTACAAAATTTTATAAAATTTTTTAATAAAATATGCGGCAATAGTGAGATAAAAACAAAAGTATTTTTCAGACTTAATCTTATATCTTGCGAAAAAAAATATTATAGGGTACAATAAAGCAGTTGAAAGCCACTTGCAAAGATAGGCTTACTGTTTCTTGTGTCTGAAAATAGGTATAAAACTGATTCAAGTTAGTGCCTAATGGTGTAGGGTAGTTGCCCTTTTTGCATAGTTGCCTTTCGATAAAACATACTCGCTTGGAGGAATTATGTTTACAGTTCTGTCATCGCTCATTTTAGCGGTTTTTGTTGTTGTTGCTATAATACACTTAGTACGATGCTATCAACTAAACTTAGGGCTTTCTGATATTACTAAGTTTTTTTTGATGCCATTACTCGCTGTTTTTTATATTATAGCTTGCTTTCCATTTCCATTCACAACAATAAATGTTTTAGTATTATGTGCTTTATTGTTTTTTTGGATTGGGGATATTCTTCTTATATATGATTGGGAACGACCGAGTTTCTTTTTTGGTATACTTACCTTTTTTTTAGCTCAAATTGCTTTAATCGTAGTGGCAATTATCCTATTCCAATCTTTTAGCTTTAATATCTTACTCGGAATTCTCATTGCAATTATTTACATTATTATTTTAGCTATTAAGCTCATTTTTTTACGCAAGCCTTTTGAATTTATCGGATTACAGGTACTGGCTACCTGCTACTTAATTAGTACAACTGTACTCTCATTTCTCTTACTCATGCTTGCTATTGCTACACCTAATGTGTATACGATTCTCATGGCTATTGGCGGTATTTGTTTTATGCTTTCTGATTACCATGTAATTCAAGAATACTATATCGGAGGAACAAATCTTTCTCGTTTTTGGATTATGTTAGGGTATCTCATCGGAACTTGCTTAATTGTAGTAGGTTGCGCAGGTATGCAATCATTATTAGCAACAGTATAAAAAAGCGAAAAACTAAAAATGCACCTTTTTTGAGGTGCATTTTTGGTATACAGGGAGTTCTTTTGCCACCTCAAATTATATTTTCAAGGTTGCAAAAGAATGTATATAGACCTATTTATGAAGAACAACTTTCACATTCATCAACTTCAAGCGATTTACTGCGTACATAATACACCGTCTTTACGCCACATTCCCATGCAAGTGTATAAAGATCCAAAACCTGTCTCATTGAATAGTCATTGGTAATGTATACATTCATACTTTGGGCCTGATCAATATGTCGTTGTCGTATGCCAGCAGCTCGAATCGACCATGTTTGATTGATTTGATGAGCATTTTGATAATACCACCATGTATTATCGTTTAATTCTGGGGCAACTCTCGTAAGCATATATCCTTTTTTTTCTTCTAAAAACCAACGCTTCATCACAGGATCTATTCCCGCTGTCGTTCCTGCAATAATACTGGTAGAACTGGTAGGGGCAATCGCCAAAAGATAAGCATTTCGCATGCCATGTTGTTTTACTTTTTGAGCAAGTGCTAACCAATCATGAGAAGTATAATTGCGCTTAGTAAAATATTCTCCTGTTTCCCATTCAGACCCTGAAAAATATTCACAAGCGCCTTTTTCCATAGCATTTTCACACGACGCTTCGATAGCAGCCTTATTTATCGTTTCAAAAATTGAATCAACAAAGTTTAAGTGTTGTTCACTTTCCCAATTAATGCTGTGTTTTGCGAGCATCTGATGATACCCACTTACCCCTAAGCCAATTGCCCGAGACGCAAAACTTGTTAGTTTTGCATACGGTGATGGAAAAAAGTTTAAATCAATCACATTATCTAATGCCCGAACGACTGTTTTCGTTATATTGCTTAGATATTCTTTGTTTTCAACAGGAATATTACCTAAGCACAATGACGCTAAATTACATACAACAAAATCACCAGGTTTTGTTGTAGTAACCACGACTGTTTCGCCATCTTGTGTTGTTATTTCGGTAGAGATATGCTCAATTTCTTTCATATTTTGTGCAATTTCAGTACAAAGATTTGAGCAATATATCATTCCTTTATGAGGATTTGGATTGGCTCTATTCACAGTATCCCTATTAAATACAAAAGGGGTGCCTGTTTCAACAGCTGATTTTAAAATGAGCCTTACAATATCTTTAAGCAATACAACTTTTTTGGTAATCCGATTATCGTGGACACAATCTAAATATCGCTTTTCCCATTCTTCACCCCAAAAATTTTCTAGTTCATAGCCTTTAATTGTTTTTACTTCATGTGGGCATAACAAGTACCAATCTTGGTCTAAGTTTTCCTTTACTTTTTTCCAAAAAAGGTCTGGGTAACACACTGCGGGAAAAACATCATGTGCTTTCATTCGATCATCGCCATTATTGGTTCGTAAATTCAAAAACTCTAATAAATCCCTGTGCCATACATCAAGATATACAGCAACTGCTCCAGTTCGTACTCCTAATTGGTCGACAGCAACTGCAGTATCATTGACGAGTCGAATCCACCTAATAACACCACCAGCAGCACCTTCAAATCCCCGAATTGAACTTCCACTTGCTCGCACCTTCCCAAAATATAAACCCATACCGCCACCAAACTTGGACACTTTAGCAAAATTATCAATAGAGCGATATATACCATCAAGACTATCATGAACAGTATCAATAAAGCATGAAGAAAGTTGATGATATGGTTTTCGTGCATTTGCAAGGGTAGGGGTCGCCATCGTCACTTCCATATTGGAAAGCATATCGTAAAATCTGCGTACCCATTCCATACGATTCTTTTTTTCGAGCATTGCTAAGTGAAGTGCAATTCCTAAAAAAAGTTCCTGTGGTGTTTCAATAGGAACATGTTTTCGAGTATGTATAACATAACGCGACAGTAAAAGATCAAGACCAGAGTATGTCAGTTTTTTATCTCTATCATTACACAAAAAAGTTTCAGCTTCGTTTAGTTCGATTTGAGAATAGTGCTGTAAAATATATTCTCCATAGAGGCCCTGTTTTGTTAAAAATACTATCTTTTCATAAAAACTTGAAATGCCGAGACGGATAAGTTCCTCGGCAACTGTCCGCTTAAAAGAAAAAAGGAGTAAGCGTGCAGCGATAAATTGCCAATCAGGAGCGTCAGGACTAATAAGTTCTGAGGCTGCTCGAATAAGTGCATTATATTTTTCACTTGTATTCATTTGGCTTTTTGAAAACGACAGGTATTTTGATTTTAAGAGAGATAAGGCATAGCCTGAAGCAGTAAAATCATGTTGGATTTCTCTAAACACAGTATCAAGATTTTTATCAACTTCTTCAGTTTCAGAAAAAAACAGTTGGAGCAATTCTTTTCGATCCTGGCGTTTTGTCGTACGCTCCTGCCTAAAAAGAATATAACGCTTTGCTTCTTCGAAATGACCTGCTTCCATGAGAGTGCGCTCTACTAAATCTTGAATAACTTCTACCGATTTAATAGGCTCATTCTGCAATTTATCTTCAACAGCAGATAATAGGGTTTCAAATTCAGTATATTGAATAACCTTTCCTGTATTTGAAAAGGCTTTGCTCATAGCGTTTATAATTTTTTTACCATCATATACTTCTTTAATTCCTGTTCTTTTAATAATATCCATTATATTCCCCCAAAACTTTTTGGTCTTTATATCATAAGTTCTCATACTTGTCAATATATATACGCTATATTTAGAGGAGATTTTGTATTATTTTTTAAAATACCACTATGTATATATAATTTATGCGGAAAACACAAGTATGGGGGAAGTTATTTTAGGGGGATTTTGCGATACGATAGTAGGCAAAAGAGCCGATTTTGTAGTAAACGCCTTGATTTCTTCAAAAACAGAGAATTTATGAGTAATCTTTTCTATTAAAAATACTAAAAAAATTTTTTTCTATTTTTGCACTCATAGCATCTTCTGTAATTTTGGAATCTCTATTTTCACCCTGTTTCACACGACATAATTCGGCGACTACCTTTTTTATATCGCTCGGTATAGAAAATGGTTCATCTAAAAGCGTCATATACGGGGCATCTGTTTCAGTTAATAAGCGTGAAACTTCAATAGTACGCACCAAATCATACACGCTTTTTTTACCCCTCAATAATGCTTTCCCTACAGAAAAATAAGCATTCACCCCCTTTTTTAGTAAGGATAATGCTTCAACACTCCCTGATGGCCATGAATGAAAAATAACGGCTTTTATTTTTTTTAGTTGTTTAAGATAGGTAAACAAAAGATGATTTGATTTACGCAAATGTACAATAATAGGAACATCATACTGCATAGCAAGTTCAAGTTGAATATTCCACACTTCTTTTTGTTCATGCAGTAAGGACGCAAAATATTCATCATAAAGATCAAAACCTATTTCACCGATAGCATCTAAACGCTTGGTTTGTAACAAATGTTCTAATGTACTTAGCTCTTGAGTTGTTGGATTTTGTGGATGTACACCAAAACTAAAAAAGGCATTGAGATTTTTTTCTGAGCAAAACTCAGCACTATACTCAAATTCAGATTTAGAACAAGAAGAAGTACAAAAAGAAAAAGAGTCAAAACAAAAGGCTTGTTCTAAGGCAGTTCGCTCAAATTGTAAACACTCGGCAATATCATAGAGATGAAGGTGCGCATCAACATACATAGGTACTTACTGATTACCTTTTAGCACCATATCTTCTAGTTCTTTAATGCGCTCTCGATAAAACTCAAGTTCATCAGATATGAGTTGCGGTTCAATAGGTGTTTTTTTCTGCGAATTATGCTCTCGAGCTTTTTCATCTAAATTTGTTATTTCAGTTTTGAATAAAAATGGTTCTCCGTAGGAAAAAATTTTCCCATCTTCAGTTATATATAATGGCAAATTTACTACTTCTGGATACTTGGGATTTTCATAGGTATCTTTAGCAGCATTTGTTCCTGGCCCTGCACCCATAGGCGTTAGGGTAACAGAATATAAGCCACCACTATATTTTAATGTATACACTCCTTTTTCAAAATTCCGCAATATACTTGAATTACTGGTAACACATGAATAGGTAAGGGTACCTCTTTGAAGAACTCGTGGCACTGTATATGTAATATTATTGGTATCAGTAAAATGACACTGATTTGAAGAAACTTCAAGTGTATCTAACCAATATCGAAATTTAAAATATTCTGTATCGGTAAAAAAATAAGCATCAAAATATTTTGGGGCTTCATTTGGATACAATAATATACCGTCTCGACTCCCTTGTTCAGTCCAAAATCCATAGAGCGGACTATCATGTCTATTCATTGCAAAACGCGCTTGCTCATCAGTTATTCCGTATGGTCTATACTCTTCTGGCAGATATGGTTCAGAACTGGTATAATCATTGCGTTGAAAAAAAGAGGTAAATAAAAGGTCGTCAATCAGACAAATAGGTAAATAAACAGCCTGTTTTGTTCTCGGATAAGTAATGCGTAAAATATGCAAGCCATCAAAGTTTTCAACACTGGTAACTGAAGTTGAAAAATGCTCAGTTGGTTCATATACATATCGATAGTATGGTTTTAGTACAATTTTCATATTTAGAGCATCACTTGTAGTAAAAAACTCAACAAATCTCCCACCGTTTTCCCATACACCCAATAAATCATTATGTTGAGCAAAAAGATTAAAATGAAACAAAAGCGCTACAAAAATGATACCTTTACGCATAATCCAAAATACCTACTATTTTACAGTTATTTTAAAGTGGTTCTCACCTCATTTATCGTCATTTGTATCTATTTCATTAACTATAAACTAGGTGCGAGATGGAATCGAAGTTTCTGGGTCTAAATAGGGACTCAACCTAAAATTATGTACAACGGGTGCATGAGAAAAAAGCACCGAATATGCCGCAAAAAAAGCTCGATTAAACTCTTCATAGATCGAAATAGAAAGTTTATTTGTATTAGTAAGCATATCTTCGGCCGCAAATATCGAAGAAATCAGTAACAGTTCAACATTTTCATCAGTAACCGAAAATATTTCTTCTTCATTAAGAAGAGTATCAGGTAACTTAAAATCCAGTACAATATCACAACATGCTTCCAAAGGCAGTGTATCTTCCATTGGCAAAATTGAAATAAATATTTTTTCAGGATGGGTATTTTTAACCTGTGTAAAATACCGTGCACTCCCTTCTGGAACACCAAGAGCAATGATAATATCGCAATCACTATGTTCAATAGCTTCGGCAATAGAGCGCAAAATCAAAGAACCTGAACTATTAAGCATTGATTCATAGGTAAAAAGTTTTACCGTAGAATTTTCATCGTAGAGGTTATAGTTTTTTTCTAGATAGTTTAAAATACCAGGTCGCATATAATAATCCTCCCCGAGAATAACTAAAATCTTATTCTTTATGAGACGGACGGGTGGGGTATTTTCTAGGTGTATATCTTCTTGTTTACATGAAAAAAAGACAAAAAGTCCTAGTAAAAAAACAATAATATATTTACTTTTCATAATCGCTCCATTCAAAGATACCACCCTTATATGTGCCCATTTACCTATCTACGCCTATTTCTGGCTTGAAGTATCAAGCGCAATAGGTTCAAGACCGCAGTAAGTGCAGAAGCAACATAGGTCAGAGCAGCCGCTGTCAAAACTTTTTTTGCTCCTTTGAGTTCTTCTTGCGTTAGTAAATTGTTAGCTTCAAGGTTTTTAAGAGCACGAGATGAAGCGTTAAACTCTACCGGAAGTGTAATAAGGTAAAAAGAAACAGCACCTGCAAAAAGGATAATACCTATCGTAGTTAAAAGAGGGATAGAAGCAGCTAAACCTACAATAGCAAGAACAGGACCAGCTTGTGAGCCGATATTAGCTACGGGAACCAAAGTGCTACGCAAAACGAGAGGCCCATAACCAACCTTATGTTGAATTGCATGACCAGTTTCATGAGCAGCAACACCGACAGCAGAGATTGTTCTCGCACCATAGACTGGCTCAGAAAGTCGTAACATTTTAGCACTCGGGTCATAGTGGTCAGTTAAACTTCCCGCAACGGCTTGTATACCAACATCAGAAATATCATTTAAGTGCATAAGAACCTTTGCCGCTTCAGCACCATTCATATTGCGAGAAACAGCAATTTTTGAGTATTTTGAAAAAGTCGATTGTACCAAAAACTGTGCAAAAACAGATAACAAGGCAGATAATCCAAAAAGAATCATCATACCAAAATCACTATTAAACAAAAGTGAAAAAATATTATTCATAAAAGATTTAACCTTCCTTGTATAGTAAAATTTTTTATTATAGTATTAGTAACATATCAATTTTAAAAAGACTCCCTCGTTAAGGGCGTGCCAATCCAAATACCATCAGAACCTAAGTAATTTTTCTTTTGTCCTTCAATCAAAAATTGTACCGAATTGACTGTTGAAAACTCGGTTGCAGTATATACGACTTGGGCAAGTTCTGCAAGGTATCCTTCAATTCCATATTGGTTAAATTCAAAATGCTCACTTACATTTATGTAGGCAACTCCATCGCGTACAGTGGCCCCTAATAGTTTAGTTCCTGCTGGGATTAAGGTTCTCAGTGATTTTTTTTCTTCAAGTTCAGTAGTGCCACTAAAAAGACTTCTTAAAGCGTCAGACATTGGGGAATCGGAAGGAAAAACATTTCTCATAATCGGCACCCTTGAAATTTTACCATCAGCATCTATTTGCACAAAATAAATTTGTATATGTTTTTTTTCAGTTTCTTTTTGGTTTTCACTGCTTGTATTTTTTTTATCATCTTTTGTCTTATTATCCTTGCTTGCTACTTGTTCATCTGGTTCAATGGGCATACTTGCAACTTCATTTGCTTTTTCTGAAGTAGAAGGATTTGCTTGTACTGTTTTCTGTTGTTCTGCATCAAGAACTTTAGTTTCATCTTTGGCAGTTTCCTCCGTAGTATACGCTTCATGTTGAGAAACACGAGAAGTCGTATGTGTATCTTCATTTATGCGCTCAATTTCGGTTTGAATTTGCTTTTGTAGTTCAAAGTCAGTTGTGTTTTCTTTTTTAGAAAAAAATTGAGGTAAACTCGGGTCACTAAGAACTTTTTTTATAGTATTTCGATTTATCAAAAAGAGCAAAATAACCAATAAGATAAAAGAAACCCAAAAAATAAATCCTGTCTTTAAGGAGCGTTTTTTTCGTTGTGCCATCTATATTACTTATCCTTTTAACCAGTAGTACCTTATGTCAAAATATTAATTTTTGCGATAAAATCGTAAAAGCTCTCTTTGATTTTTATCATAGCAATAAATGAGTTTTTGTTCAATTTTAACATACATTACAGAACGCAAGTGAGAAAAAAACAAGGCATCAAATGTCATAGCCTGTTTATTTTCAGAAACAACCTTTTTATGTATTTCAATATTCACAAATTGTAGGCTATGTAATCCATTAGCTTTTGTTTTATATAGATACTGACCTGTTGCAGAATTTATCCCACTTGTTGTTTCAAATAGATGAGATGAAAAAAACATAATAAGACCGCTTCCGCCATGTCCTGGTTCCATCAGCAAAAATCCATCGGTAGTGGTGTCAATACCAACAAGTTCATATAAAGAATCTGTAAAAGGAAATGTTTTGCTAGCTTGTTTAGAAATCCCTGATTTAGTATTTTGCAATGAATTACAAGCAAATAGTAAGGATATAAATAAAAACGCACCTATTTTTTTCATTGTTTTAACCCTGCACACAAAAATACCCAACAAAAAGTCTTGACTTTTTCAAGTAGTTTGTTTTATAATTAAAAAAAGTAGATAAAACTACCGGATACTTATAACATAATTGAGGATTTTATGCAAGAGGAAATTACACAAGCAATACAAACATACTTAAATGAGGAAACTAAGGATATTTTTCGCACTGAAGTTGAAGAACTAATTAAAAATAACAATACAGATGAATTATATGATCGATTTTATCGTAACTTAGAATTTGGTACAGCAGGTTTGCGAGGCATCATTGGTGGTGGCACAAATCGTATGAATAATTATGTTGTCAAACGAGCAACACAGGGGATGGCAAACTATGTAATTAAGGCTTTTCCTGAACAAGCAAAAAAAGGCGAATTGCGTGTTGCTATCGCTTATGACTGTAGAAATTTTTCTAAAGAATTTGCACTTGCAGCAGCCCTCATTTTTGTCGCTAATGGTTTTACTTGCTATTTATTTTCAGATCTACGCCCAACTCCAGAACTATCGTATGCAATTCGTACGCTATCCTGTCATACAGGGGTTGTTGTTACTGCCTCACACAATCCAAAACAATATAACGGATATAAGGCTTATTGGGCTGATGGAGCACAGATAACCCCTCCACATGATGAAGGCATTATTAAGGAAGTGCTTGCTGTCCAAAAAATACATGAAATTTCAGAGAAAGAGGCAAGGGATAGCGGAAAATTACAGATAATAGATGATAGAATTGATATTCCATTTTGGGAACTTGTAAAATCCAAAATCACTCGGAAGGACTTAATTTTAAAAAAAGCTCGTGAAATAAAAATAGTATATACGCCACTTCATGGAACTGGGGCTCTTCATGTTGAAAAAGTTTTAGCCGATTTTGGATTTTCTGTTATTACGGTACCTGAACAGCGTGAGCCTGACGGGAATTTTCCTACAGCGAGTTATCCAAACCCAGAAGAAAAAGCGGCCCTTACTATGGCTATAGAATTAGCAGAAAAAGAAGGGGCGGATATTGTTATGGCTACTGATCCCGATTCTGACCGTTTTGCTGCAGCAGTGCGTAATAAACAGGGGCTCATGCAAATTATAACAGGAAATCAAATTGGGGCCTTATATGCCGACTACTTATGTTTAACAGCACAGGAACAAAAACGCCTCCCTAAAGATGGTCTTATTGTACGCTCCATTGTCACAAGTAACCTTGTTGACCATATTGCCGAATCATACGGAATAAAAGCTGTAGAATGTTTAACAGGATTTAAATGGATTTGTGGTGTTGCCGAAACATGTGAAAAAACAGGCTTGGGAACATATATGTATGGCTTTGAAGAAAGCTATGGATATAATTTTGGACCTGAACTAAGAGATAAAGACGGTATAACAGCAGCAGCACTTTGTGCAGAAATGGCTATCTACTGGAATGATAAGGGCATTTCTCTTTTAGATAGACTTGATGAACTTTTTATTACACATGGTGTATTTACTGAAAAAACAATAAGCAAGGTATTTGAAGGTGCTTCTGGTGTAAAAACAATGCAATCAATGATGCAAAAATTACGCACCCAGTCTATAACGGAAATTGCAGGTTTTAGAGTAAAAAAGATACGCGATATTCAAACTTCTGTTGAATATTCTCCCGAACATAAAGAAAAAACAACTAAGATTGATTTACCCAAGAGTAATGTCTTGCAATACTTTTTAGAAGGTGGTTCTATTTTATGTGTACGCCCGAGCGGAACTGAACCAAAAATTAAAATATATATCTTACATCAAAAACCTTGTGTTGATGCTGGGAAACTTGAGCATATAAAAAAACAAGCTCATGATGAAATCGATAGATTTGAAAAAGCCATTAACGATATATTAAAAGTATAGCTTAAGAAATAGGAATGTAGTTAAAACAAAAAAGAGTAGGGAGATGGCAGAAGATTTTTCAATCAAAACATTTGTGAAACGGAATGCGCGTACTTCTGAAAAACAAAAGCAGTTGTATGAAATGTTTAGGTCTGTTTATTGCATTGATGTTATAAGTCAAACTCAAGCCTTGAACTTTTGTGAAATTTTTCAAAATACCAATGAAACAATTATAGAAATTGGGTTCGGTTCGGGGGACGCAACGCAAAAAATCGCATTAGAAAATCCTGATAAAAACTATATAGCAGTTGATGTATTTAAAACAGGAGTTGCAAAACTTATTTCAAAAATCAAAGAGCACGCTATTTCTAATATTCGCATTATTGAATATGACGCTGTAGAAGTTTTGCATACACGGATTCAAGATAATTCGGTAAATGCTTTTTATATTTTTTTTCCTGATCCTTGGCCAAAAAAACGGCATCATAAACGACGCCTAATGCAAGTTGATAAAATTGAACTTATGGCAAAAAAACTAAAACCAAAAGGAATAATTTATTTTGTAACAGATTGGGAGCCTTATGCCATAAGTGCATTGGAAGCGCTTGACTCTGTGCCAGTTTTACAAAACCGATATTACACGACAGAAACAGGATTTGCAGAAAAGCAAACATGGCGTCCACAAACTCATTTTGAAAAAAAAGCTATTGATGCAGGAAGAAGTATTTTTGAACTAATCTTTGAAAAACGCAGTTAAAACATAGCAGAGTAAAAGAGTAAATTAGTTTTATGCCAAAAAAAACCGTGAGATTTGCCCATAAACAACTTCGCATAATGTATGTTCTGTCGACTAGACTTGGTTTTGAAGCCCCGTGTGACGAGTCTTGCTTGCATTCGGCATCCACTTATTCTGATTATTCTGATTCTTTTTTATTTTAAGAAAAGCTTGGGCTCGTATTTCGTGAGTACCGAGTTTGTTAATTCTTTGATGTATTGACAAAAAATGTGAAATCCGCTATTCTTTGGCAATCAGTTTAACTGAAAATCTTTTATTGAGGAGGCTGTTTTTATGAAGTTAAATGCTCCAAAAACAGTTACTTGGATTATCTGTATTGTTCTTCTTGCTATCGGTTTTATTGGTCGTGTAGCAAATCTTGGCATTCCTTTTATTCAAGGTGCTAATTCATTCTGGTGGGCATTTGCTGCTGCTGCTCTCAGTCTAGTTGCATCTGTATTTCCTGGTCTGTAATGTGATTAGGTGCTTTTAGCCAAAAACGGGAGACTATCTTCGTATCTTTGAATACGCTTAAGATGGTCTCTTTTTTTTATTATTTTCCATATCCTTTTTATAGGCTTAAATATAATGAATATAGGTATCTTTTAGATAGATGTTTTTTAAAAGGTAAGAAATTTTTTTTATGATTGTATGCCTGATTTCTTGTTCCTCATATTCGTTTGCTTTGTTTGAAACATTTATCGTTGTACCAACAACAAAATAAATTCTGTCGGAATTGACAAGTAATCTTGCAAGGATGGTTGCAGCATCTTCACTTGTGTGAGTATCTTTTTCACTTGCATTTTCCAGAATATGGCACACCGAGTCAAGTGTGATAATTCCTTCGCACACTAAATCGGCACCTTCCATTTTTGAATACGGGGGTACTTCCGAAGAAGAACTTACATTATAACAGGCTTGGATTTTTTTATCGAGCATGCGTGCAATAATGTTTGATGTTGTGCCTCCTGCAATAACTTTTTTCCCTTCAAACTGTGTAAAAATCGATGCGATGGCTTTGTCATTTCGTTTATCTTGAGGAGGACCTGAAATAACTAATAGGTAGCGAGGTTTTCTAAAATAAACAACACCACAGGAAATATCATCTTTAGGAAGACTTAAATCATTAGTGCAGGCTTTTTTTACAATCGCTTGGGAAAGTTCTCTTGCACTTATATCATGTTTTGATTGTATGAGTTTTATAATGTATTGAGAAATATTTTTTAGTTCCCAGCCTTGTGTAAGGTTCCCATACCCTATTCCAGATTGAGTAACTCCATCGCTAAAAAAAATGAGCCTATCCCCTACTTTTGCTTTGTATGTAGAATAGCATAAACTGAGTTTTACTTTTGGAGCAGTTTTTTTGTTCTTTCTTGTAAATTCAGTTTTTTCTTTTTGTAATTCTATGCACTCATTTTGACGCACTAAAAAATATGGCGGATTATCATATTCAATGATGTGTACAGTCCCATCAACTTCGATATCCACTGTGGTAAAAGTTGCATAACTTATTCCACGCACACTATCTACAGGAAGCATATTCATAATGGTTTCGGTAACATGTTTTGCTGGAATGTTTGCAGCAATACATTTTGTCGCCATTGTTGCGGTTAAACTTGCAAGTACATTTGCTTTTACCCCAGAGCCTAATCCATCGGAAAGCGTTAGGATAATGCGTCCATCGTTTTGATTTTTTTCTGATGTAAATACATCCCCTGCAGAACGCTCGCCATATTTGCATATTTGCGAATGTTCCACTTCGATAAAAACATCTTCTGCATTTTTTTGACAGGGCAAGTGAATCATTGCTTGCTCCTTTTTGACTCATCATATGTGCTTGTTGTTTTATTGTCAAGCGAATACAACTCAATGACAGAGTTTAACATTGCCTCTGTTTCTGCTGCATTTTCACCAAGCAAAAAAGCAATTTTTTGAACGGTTTCAAGATTCTTGTTGATAACTTTTTGTGCATGGGTTATAGTCCGCTCTTTTATATTTTTCGGTTCAGTAACATCTTCTATAACTCCAGCAACAACCTCCCCTTTTTCTATTGAAAAAATGGTGTAATGCAAAATCGTATGGTTTGTTTTTATATCTTTATCTATGACATCAGGGGCATGCGGAAGTAAAACTTGCTTAAAAATATGGGAATGATTTGATATAGTTTCAAGATTTGCTCCTGCAAGTCCTGGCTTTACATCGTATATTGCTTCAATATCGTTACCCATCAGTTTTGCAAAATTTTTATTACATTCAATGATGTTCATATTTTTGTCAACAATAACGATACCACAGGGAATTGTTTGTATCAGTCCGTTTGCTTTTTTATTTGCAAGTTGTCGCATGTAGGACACACACATTTCTTTTTCTGCAAGACCATTTAACAGCGCCATCGCAAAATCTCTGCATGTATCATAGCCACAACCATTGCAGTTCATTTCATCTGCAAGAGAATACTTCCCCACAGAGCGCATTGTTTGTCGAATCTCTTCTTCTGAAAATTGTTTTGGTTCTACCTTTTGACACGGAAGAGTGCCTAACATGGTAGGCATATTTTTAAGAGTTTCTTCATCAAGCACATCATCGGAACTTTGAGCAAATGTTTTTGTTTTTATAGATTTTAACGCAAGACTTGATTTATTTTCTGTTCCAGGACCATTTATACAACCTCCACTGCAACTAAGCGTTTCTAAAAAAAGTGGTGTATCTAATTCTTCAGGGTTTAACCCTGATAGTGTTTGATGAATTTCTTCTATTCCTGACACCGAAAGAAATTGCACATCGTGTAAGGGCTTGTATTTTTTACATGCCGCTATCATACCACCTTCTAAAGGGAATAGTTCAGATTTTGCTGCTCGACGCGGAATAAAGCTATTCTTTGTATTTTTTTTAGCCTCATGTATGTCTATGGTGGAAATATGCGCTTGCTCTATCATAGTGCGTAATTCTTTAAATGTGATAGCGCAGTCTATTTCTTGCCACACATCTGCTTCTCTTTTTTTTGCAACACAAGGACCGATAAATACGATATGAGCATTCTGATAAAGACTATGCAAATATCGCGCATGGGATAAAAGAGGAGAGGCTACATTGGTTATGTAGGGACTATACTCAGGCATATACCGTTTGATGTATTCTACACTTGAAGGACAGCATGATGATATAAATAATTTTTGCTCTGTCTTTTGAGAAAGCATTGTTGCAACTTCTTTTGAAACAAAATCTGCTCCCAGTGCTGTTTCAGAAACCCCAGTGAATCCCAATGTTTTTAAGATGAAAATAAATTCTTCGCTACTATATTCAGGAAACTCTGATATAAAAGAAGGTGCAATAGAGGCAAAAACAGTTTCTTTTGATTGAAGTAGTTCGTGTACATATTCTATGTCATTGCGATATTGTTTTGCAGATGCAGGACAATGTATTATGCAACGCCCACAAGCAACACAAAGTTCAGACATAACCAGTGCGTGAGAATCTTCTACGCGTATCGCTTTTACTGGACAATTTCGCACACATCTATAACAATCTCTACACTCTGTTTGAACAGTGTAGACAGGCGCTTTTTTTTCTTGCACTTCTACCATGATTTAATTATAGTTGTCATGTCAGTATTTGTAAAGTGAACCAGTTAGGCTTTTTATTTTATCATATAAGTCTCCCCTACTTTAAAACCTACAGCGGTAGCCCAGCCCAATAAACACGAGGCTCTACCTACGGTGCAGTGCGAACAAGGCGAAAGCCCAAGTAGTTGTAGCGGTGGATCGGCGAGCTGTAGATGCGGTCAGACGCACGACAGTTAGGGGCAGAGTCGAGCCAGCTGCCGTCACGTATGACGCGGAGCGAGCCAGACAAGGCACCCGTAGGGTCTATCGCATCTTCACTTGCATAGCTTCCGTACCAGTACCAGTCCCAGCACCATTCCAATACATTTCCACTCATGTCATAGAGTCCATAGCCGTTTGGTTGCTTTTTCTTTACTTCATGAGTTTTACTGTCACTGTTACCCTTATACCATGCGTAATTTCTAAGTTCACTTTCGGTTGTAGTGCCAGCCCAAACAGGCTTATTGGTTGCAGTTTCTCCACCGCGTGCTGCAATTTCCCATTCCGCTTCGGTTGGCAAGCGGTATCCTGTAGCGTCTATCTTACCGTTTGCGTCAACTCGCATGTATGGTAATTTACTTGAACTAGCGTCAGTTGTGGTGTACGGTGTTGTAAACGTATCATCACTAAAATAGACATAATCTATATCACTACTTGAACCTCGTTTGATATTTTCTTTTTTTGTTCGCTCGTTACAATATGCAATCGCTTCATACCAAGTGATATTTTCAACCGGGCGATTTTCTTGCACTTCACCAGTTGCCGGATTACTAGTAAAGTTACTTGGATTATTTCCCATGACATCTTGCCATTCTTTTTGCGTAACCTCATGGTCGCAAATCATATAGGCTTTTGTAAGCGTTACATGATAGGAGCCATAGCTATTAAGTGGCATGCTTCCTGCACTTATTGTAACAAAACCGTTTGCGTCTGCTGTACTCGCCGTGGGCTTTTGGATTACCGTTACCGTGCAAGTCGCCGTTTTACCACCGTCTGCGGTGGTGCAAGTTATAGTCGCATTATCCCACACAGTTGAACCTGTCATTGTTACTGTACCATTATCAACTGTTGCTATAGAGTCGTTACTCGTTGTCCAAGTAACCTTTATATTACTTGCATTGCTAGGCTCTACCGTTGCCGTTAATATAAAGGATTCACCATGGTCTCCATAGATTTGCGTATGATTTAGTTTTACTCTTGTAACGCTTACTGGCTTTACTGTTACACTACAAGGCGCAGTTTTCTCTCCATCTTCTGTCTTTACAGATATGGTCGCTGTTCCCTCTTTTAGTGCCTTTACAACTCCGTTATTATCTACTGTAGCT
>JAFTEH010000086.1 GCA_017453745.1 Spirochaetaceae bacterium | reverse complement strand
CTATCCCTTCCAAAAGCGTCGCCACGGCAAGTTGGCATTCAGGACTTAAGTCAACTTGTGCCCTAAAGAACCCGCCTGAAAGTAATAAGTTCATAAGTTATGCACTATGTAATTTAAGCAAATACGATGTTTTTAATATACAAGGGAACCTCTAAAAACTGGCTAGATGCTTCGCTGCCCTGTCACAGTTTTTAGAGGTGTCTTTGAAAATGCGAGTAAGTTTTTGGCACTTATCTATGAAATTGGTCAAGATTAACTCATAAACCAGTTGTTTATATTAAAACTTGATTTCCGTGCATATTATACTTGTAAGTCTTGCTTTTTTTCTATTTTTTGAGTATACTTGTAGGCTATGAAGATTGAACAAAATACGCAAGTAGAATTTAGTTATACGATTTCTGATGCGACGGGAGCGGTTCTTGCTCGCTCGGAAGAAAATGATCACGCAACTTATATACATGGCTACGGCTTGATTTTGCCTAAACTTGAAACTGCCCTTGCGGGAAAAAGCGCTGGGGAAACTTTTACGGTTTTTGTACCAAAGGATGAAGGATATGGCGAATACGAAAAAGAGCTTGTTTTTGAAGTTGATAAGTCGATTTTTCATACAGATAATCTCACCGTTGGCATGGAATTTGAAGATGAGCGTTCTGGCAACAGTGTAAAAGTTTTGGAACTACGCGATGATAAGGTTTTAGTTGATGCAAACCACCCATACGCTGGTAAGGATTTGACCTTTGAAATTAAGGTTGAAAAGGTTGAAGCTAGTAAGGATGAAGATATAAACGCATTGCAAGAAATGCTTTCTCAGCGTTCGCATGGTTGTGGCTGTGGCTGCCATGAAGAGAGTTGCGGTTGCCATGGTGGTGACGGTGGTTGCGGTTGTGGCTGTGATGGTGGTTGCTGCTAACACAAGCAAAACTGATTTTGTAGCATTTTTAGCGGGTCTTACTTTTTTTTGTGCAAGTTTAGAGTTGCTTATTCCTAAGCCCTTGCCGTTTTTTAGGCTCGGCTTAGCAAATGCGGTTGTTATGCTCGCACTGCAGGTGCTTACATTTAAGAATTTTCTGCTTTTGCTACTATTGAAGGTATTCGGTCAAGCCCTCGTTTCTGGAACTCTTTTTTCCTACATTTTTCTTTTTTCGGTGGGGGGTACCTTTGTTTCGGGGCTTGGTATGTATATGCTCAATAAGGTATTCGGAAGGCATATTTCGTTTGTGGGGCTTAGTTGTTTTGGAGCTTTTTTGTCAAGTGTAACGCATCTAGGACTAGCGTATTCACTTGTATTTGGAACAGGAGTGTTACTCTTTGCTGCTCCCGTTTTACTTACAGGCTTTGTTACATCCTTGATTCTTGCATTTTTTTTGTCCGCATTTACCGAAAAATCTCAATGGTACAAAGACCTTTTTGACAAAAACGGAACTGATATACACATAGTGCATCATACTGATAAAGTGCAAACGGCAAGTTCTACAGAGTTTATTATAAAAATACTCGTTGCGCTCTGTCTTTTTGTGATTTTATTTTATTTTAATACCCTACTTGTAAAGGCCATCGTATGTGGCTTTGTTATCATACTCTGCTTTTTGTCTAAAGTCAAAATAAATCTAAAAACAACACTTTTCTTTTTTATCTCGCTACTCATCGTTAATATTTGTATACCAAATGGAAAAATCCTATACACTCTTTTTGGTTTTAAAATAACATTAGGAGCGATTCTTTTAGGGATAGAAAGATTTTTGTATTTTCAGATTTTTGTTTTGCTCTCTAAGTGGCTTATCAAAACGCATGTGTCTATATCGGGTGTTTTTGGAGAATATCTGGCAAAGAGTTTTTATGTGTTTGAATATTTGCTTGAACATAAGCCACAGTTTAAAAAAAATGATAAGGGAATTATACATATTATTGATACTTATTTTTCAAGTGTGTATAATGCTATACAGTAAATGAAAAAAATAGTGTTATTTTGTTTTATCTGGTTACTGACTTTTTTTTCCTGCACAAAGCATGAAACAATAAGTAAAAATGAATTTGTAATAGGAACTATTTGTTCAATTCAAATTCCAAAAACGCCCGAAGCGGAAAAAATACTTGACAAATGTTTTGAGGAATTACGACGACTTGAAATGATATTTAGTGCTCACGATGATAAAGCAGAACTTGCTTTGCTAAACAAGAGTGCTCCACACACATTTGTCACAGTTTCAGATGAATTGTATGAACTTATTGATATAGCTAAAAATTTTTCGATATTGACAGATTACGCTTTTGAACCTGCAATAGGGCATCTGGTTAATTTGTGGAGTATTGGATTTGACGATGAGAAAATTCCTGAAAGTTCTGAAATTGAAGCAACTCTTGAATTTTGTTCATCTGAATACCTGCGTTTAGAAGGACAATCCGTGATGCGTATGTCTGAATATTGTCAAGTTGATTTAGGCGCTATTGCAAAAGGATATGCAACGGACCATATTGCGAGTATTCTTCGAGCAGAAAATATAGAAAGTGCTATCATTAACTTAGGCGGTAATATCCTTGCACTAGGGAAAAAGTTTTTTTCTAACAGTGCTTGGTCTATTGGTTTGAGAGATCCTGCTGGAACTTTTGACATGACAAAAAAAATTGTTGCGGTAGAAAATAAAAGCGTTGTAACTTCAGGGATATATGAAAGATTCTTTTTTGAAGATGGAAAGAGATACCATCATGTACTCGACCCTAAAACAGGATACCCTGTAGAAAATGAAATAGCGTCCGTTTCAATCATTGCTGACAGTTCTACACTTGCCGATGTTTTAGCTACTGCATGTCTTATACTCGGGTATGAAAAAAGCCTGTCGGTTTTGTCAAACTTTGATGTTGTTGCGGTATTTTTTTTCAAGGATGGTTCTATTCAGGCAACTGATGAATCTATATTTATAGGCGATTAATATTGGACAGAGGGAACAAGGGTTTGAATGAAAAAAATTGAGGAAGAGATACAAAAAAGAATCGCTAATAAAACAGTTTTTGTTTTTCCAACAGCAGCTGAAGCACATGCATGGTTTTTGCGTTCACTTGACATTACAGGCTTGACCAGTATTGCAGCAGATGTGTTTTTGGCTTGGGATATTTTTAAAGAAAAGTATTTTTATGCAAACCAAAAGGCTAGTCCTATTACTCAGGTTATACGAAAGATTTTTGTACAAGACATTTTAAAAAAAAATAAAGAGGCAGCCAACGAAACAGAACCTATTTTTCAATATATAATTCCTAAAGATTGTGCGACAAATAGCGACCATTTTTCTAGCTGGTTGCTGACTATTCTTCCACAACTTGACAATCTCAATCGTAAGATGCAAAAACACTCATACATGACTGATGTACTACAAGAATTTTTAGTTCTGAAAAAGCAGTATGAACTTTTTTTGGAACGACATCATTTGTATGAACCCTCATGGAATACAACAAGTATCTGTAAACATGAAACAAATATTGTTATTTTTTTTCCAGAATTGATAGAAGATTTTTATGAAACAGCACATCTTCTTTCTGAAGATAAAAAAATTGAATATATATATACAGATAGTTTAGATAGTACCTGTATGTATGCTACCGAATTTCAAAATTCACGCCTTGAAATTGAGTATTGTATTTCTGAAATTGAAACACTATTAAGCGCAGGAGTTGAAACGGATAAGATTGCGATAAGCGTTTGTGATTTAGAACAACTCAAGCCGTATATTGAGCGCGAAGCGCATATCCGAAACATTCCTATTAGTTTTAGACTAGGTGAAAAACTAGGCAAAACGCAAATTGGTTCTCTGTTTCGCTTGCTCAGTGAAACCGTGCGCTCTGGGTTCGCTTTTAATGCTATGCAAATTCTTTTTATGAACATGCATTTTCCCTGGAAAAATCGCACGCTGGTAGATTCTCTTTTGCGTTTTGGGAGTGAATTTTGTTGTGTTAGTTCATGGGAAGAAAATGATACCCGTAAAAATGTGTGGGAAGAGGCATTCCGTTCACTTGACAATGCAAAGACAAAAGAGCAATATGAATGTCAACAATTTTTTATGCAGTTTAAAATGACAACTGAAAAATTAGTTAATGCAAGAACTTTTGATAAGCTACGAGAAACATATATCACTTTCCGCGATACTCTTTTTGATATGAGTAATTTTTCAGAAGCAGATAACCTAATTTTATCTTCTTGCATTGAAAAATTACAATCCTTATGTTTACTTGAACTTGAATTTAATGATGAACTCCCACATGCTCGCTTTGATTTTTTTACAAATCTACTAGATGATAGCATGTATGTATTCAAAGGCGAAGAAGGTAGCATTTCTATTTTTCCATTTCAAGTTATGGCCATTTCTCCATTTGAATATAACTTTTTACTAAATGCAGGACAAAAAGAAGTAAAAGCTATTTTTAATCACTTATCTTTTTTGCGTGATGATGTTCGCACAGAACTTAATACACATGATGTGGATGCAAGCACTCCGTTTTTGCGTTGTTATTGCAACAATAGTAATGCGCATATATCATATTCGTTAAAGACATTTACCGATTATGCGATGAAACATGCTAGTTTAAAACGAAAAGATAGAGATATATTAAAACATGACAACAATTCATTTTTATCTGAAAAAAAATATTTGGATTCAAAAGTACATGACGAGTTTTTATTGTATTCTATGCAAAAAACAGGAATTGAAAACTTTTGTGAAAACTATCTTTCGAGTACAAAAAATCAATATTCAATTTTGAAAAATAAAATTCCAGATAGACTGAAAGAATTAACATACTCTGAACTTAATCATCGAAATTATATAGTTGATGGAAAGGTAAAGGTAAGTCAAGCACAACTTGCTGATTTTTCTCAATGCCATACGGCATTTTTTTTAAAGCGCATTTTAAAACTGAGCAAAGAGGAATTTCCTGTATTACTTTCATCATTTGACTTGGGAAATCTTTCTCATAAAATTATACAAGAAATATTTTCGCTCGTGATGGAACGATTTGGAAAAATTCAATCTGGATGTTTTGAAAAATTAAAAGAACCCATATTAAAAATTATTTCAAACACAATATCTGAGTTTAGCACTATAAGTAAAGCATTTAAACAATTATTAAATCAAAAAAAACAAGATGAACTTTTCGCCCTACTTAATCATATCGGTGAAACTTATGTTGGATATACTATTCCTGGTATCGAAAAAAAAATTGAACTACACTTTGATGACTGCGTACTCGATGGAACTATTGATTGTGTTTTTTATAATCAGGATGCTGATACTTATGACCTATATGATTTTAAGAGTAATACAATACCGTCGGCGAAAGATGTTAGACTTTGGAATGATGATGATACCATAGATAATTTTCAAATTGCAATGTATGTTTTATTGTTAGAAAAAACTTCTGATAAGACAAAAGTTAAAAATGCTTTTTTTTGGAGTTTAAATCAAAAAAAATATGAGCAAGTTATGGGTGAATATATCAAATCAAAGAAAGATTATTCAAGAGAGCAATTTGATAGCACATTGCAGTTTTTAAATTCAATTATTCACAAATTTGTCGATCACATAATGAATATGGACTTTAAAAAAAATCCAGAAATTCATTTTAAGGATTGCGTCAAGTGCGAATATAAAAAAATTTGTAGAACAACTTTTCAAGTGGAGGGTGCTTAATGAAGAATACCCCATTTTATCTTTTGGACTTAAATAAAACCCAACAGGAAGTAGCCATGCTTTCGCATAATGCTGCTGTTTCTGCAGGCGCAGGTTCTGGGAAAACGATGGTCCTTTCGAAAAGATTTGTCTATTTGATTTTAGAAAAAAAAATAAAGATTGAAAAAATACTCGCACTCACATTTACTAAAAAAGCGGCAACTGAAATGCAGGAGCGTTGCTATAGAGAACTATCCTCCGTTCGCGATAAGTGTGAAAACGAAACACAAAAAAAATTAATTGATGAAGCATTGAAAAATTTTTCACAAGCAAATATTTCTACTCTTGATTCCTTTTGTGGTCAAATTGCTCGTGCTGGATGTATACAATTTGGTATCGCCCCCGATTTTATCATCGACAAAAACCGTGCAGATGAAATTGAACGCGAATGTGCTTTAAAATTTTTTATGAAATATCGAAATGATATTGAACTTGCAAAATTAATTACGCCAACACAAATAAATACATTTATTTATGATTACTTTATAAGTTTTTTAAAATATACTTCACTGACGCGACCACTCAATATAGAAGAATGTAAAAAAAGATTTTTGCAAGAATGCGACACATTACTGAATACATTGCTTACTGATTTTTGCACATCAGTGAAAACAATATTAGATTATGATAATTCTACTCAAAGTAAAAAACTTAGCCATATACAGGATATGTTATCCCAGTTTAGCACAGTTTCTATTTTACTTGACGATGTAGAACTTGATAGTTTTTTTACCAGCATACAAGAAATTTATAAAATAAATTTAACAGGCTTGCCTAATCAAACAAGTGATGTGTCAATAGATGAGTTCAAAAATAATGTAAAACATCTTCGTGATGCTTTAGTACCCCGACTCTTAATACTAAAACAACACTATGATCAAAAAGATTTTATTTTTCATTGTTTTGATATTTTAGGTTTATTACAAACTGAAGTAAATAATCTAAAAGTTAGTGAAGGAGTTTTAAATCATAATGATGTTTCACAACTTGCACTTGATTGCTTACTTTCAGATAAACAGTTAAGACAACTTTATAAATCTAAATTTGACTCTATCATGATTGATGAATTTCAAGACAATAATAGCTTACAGCGCGATCTGCTTTTTGTTCTTTCTGAAAAAACAGGAGTAGTCAGTCAAGCAATTCCTGATGTAAAAGACTTGTGCGATAACAAACTTTTTTTTGTTGGTGATGAAAAACAATCAATATATTTGTTTCGCGGTGCAGATGTTTCAGTTTTTAAAAATCTTTCTTTGGATTTTTCTGGAAATCATAATCTAGCACTGGATACAAATTATCGGAGTGAAAAATCTTTAATAGATTTTTTTAATCATATTTTCCCAAATGTTTTTTCTATAGGTTGCGGTAGGAATGCACCAGATTATGAAGCTAACTTTGCTAAAATCTTATACGATAAAAATACAAGTGGAGTATTGCCACAAATAGATGTCTTAGTTTCATGTTCTAGTGAGCACGATGGTATAAACTATTTAGATGGATATGATGCAGAAAGTTATTCGCTCGCAAATAAAATTCGCACAATGATTAATGAAAAAATTACTGTAAGTGAAAATAATAGAGCACGATCATGTAAATATTCTGATTTTGCAATTTTATTTCGCACCACTTCAGAACAACACCGTGTGGAAAAATATTTGCGCTTATGTAATATTCCATATAAGGCAGTACAACAACACTCAATATTTAATGAAGCGCCTATTAACGATATGCTTGCCATTATTCGGTTAGCAATTTCGCCAGATGATCGATTTACATACACTCAAGTTTTGCGTTCTCCTTTTTGCAATTTGACTGATGAAATTGTTTTATTTTTGCTGTTACAAAAAAATACAGATGAACTTTTTGACGCAAAAGATTTGCAACTTTCAGAAATTGAAGAAAAACAACTGATCCGAATACAGAGCCTATACAAAAGACTACAAATAGCTGTACATGAAAAAACATCGACTCAAATTATTTCTCAATTATGGTATGAAGAAGGCTATAGATATTTTTTATTACAAGACAATAAGTATACTCATTATCTTGAGTTATATGACTACCTTTTTGAAATTGCCCGACAATGTGATTTGAAAAATATGTCGGTTCATGAATTTTTAGAGTTAGTTGAATCGTATACTAATAAACAAGAAAAACTAGATGATATGGAAATACCTGTTGGCTCACTATACGAAGATGATAATACTGTCAAACTTTTAAGTATACATAAAAGCAAAGGACTTCAATATAAGATTGTGTGTATACCATTTTGTGCTTCATTTGCACACCTTGACACAATACAGCCTATCATATATTCACCAGAGTATGGATTAAGTATCAGTATTCCTAATTTTGAAACTGGAGATAAAAAAAAGCAAAATATTTTTTATGATATGTCTAAAGAACTTATCGCAAAGAAAAATACTTCAGAATTGAAACGATTATTATATGTTGCTTTGACTCGTACCGAATGTCATATTATATTAACAGGTATAAAAAAGATAAACCGAAAGAAAAGTGACGAAATTTCTTTTTATGAACTTTTACATGAAAATTTTTCTGTAAATGAAAAAACAAAAGATGAATATGATGTCAAAGCAAAAACACGCTTATCTTTTTACGATATAATTTTTAGTGCGCTCACTGATGAAGTCTTAAATAATACAAAACATGTATTGCACATCGAGGAAATTAAACCTATTGCATACGATAAAATAAAGCAGATTTTTTTTAATACATCTGAATCGCATATAGAACAACTCTTGAAGTTAAAAAATTTTGAAAAAAAAGAATTTTCAACTAAGTACAAAAAAATACTGAGCGCCAGTCATTTACAAGAAAGAGAAACCACTGAAAAAACTTTTTTTGAAACTAATGTAGAATCAGAATTGAGTGCAACCGACTTAGGAATATTGGCACATACTTCTATTGAAGCGCGATTTAAAAATACATTGATAAAAACTCCAAGTCAGGTTGCTCCACTAATTCAAAAAATGACAAATTTATTTTTTGATTCTCAGATAGGGAAAATGGCTTTGATGGATAACAATAGAAAAATTGAATATAGCTTTATTACAAAATATAATGGTGAAATAATTGTAGGCAAAGCAGATTTAATTTTTGAACATGATGATGTGCTCTATATTGTTGATTATAAAACCGATAAAGTTGAAATACCAGAAGAGCATCGTATGCAATTATCAGTTTATAAACATGCATGCGCTAATTTATTTAATAAGGATATGGACAAGGTAAAAACAGTTTTATTTTATTTGCGAACTGGTCATGTTTCATATTTAGAATAACTAATATTTTAATTGTAGGAAAGATAAGGAGATAGATTATGACAGAAAAAATTTTTTTAGGACAGGGAAATGATAAAGTGTTTCTTTTGTCAAACATGCTTAATAGGCACGGATTAATTGCAGGAGCTACAGGTACTGGAAAAACGATTACACTCAAAGTTCTTGCAGAACAATTTAGTTCATTGGGGATACCTATTTTTTTACCTGATGTTAAGGGTGACTTGTTTAGTTTTTGTGAAGCGGGTGTAATGAATGAAGCAATAAAAAAGCGTATCCAACTTTTTGGATTAGATAGTTTTAATTTCAATCATTTTCCAATTCGCGTTTGGGACTTTTTTTCTGCATTAGGAATTCCTATACGAATCACTATTTCTGAAATGGGTCCATTACTTTTAGCAAAGCTATGTAATTTAAATGATACACAAACAGGCATTTTGAATATTGCTTTTAAAATTGCTGATGATAACGGGTGGCTGTTACTCGATATCAAAGACTTAAAATCGGTTTTGATATACATGGGTGAACATGCATCCGAATTAAAACTTGAATATGGAAATATCTCCAGTGCATCAGTTGGAGCAGTACAACGAAGTATTATGAACCTTGAAACTGAAGGAGCAAAAGATTTTTTTGGCGAGCCAGCTTTACAACTAGAAGATTTTTTTTCGATTGAAGAAAACGGTTTTGGCACAATAAATATACTCAATGCTTCTAAATTGTATCAGAGACCACATTTATATTCTGCGTTCTTACTTTGGTTTTTATCGGAACTATATGAAACCTTTCCAGAAGTTGGAGATTTAGAAAAACCGAAATGCGTTTTCTTTTTTGATGAAGCACATCTTATGTTTGATAATTGCCCCAAAGTATTACTTGACAAGATAGCGCAAATTATACGACTGATTCGTTCAAAGGGCATAGGAATTTTTTTTGTAACACAGAATCCTACTGATATTCCTGAAGTTATTTTGTCACAACTTGGGAATAGAATACAACATGCTCTTCGTTCTTATACTGCAAAAGATCAAAAAAATATCAAGCAAGTTGCTATGACATTTAGAATTAACCCTGAATTAGACATTGAAAATGAAATTACAAATTTAAAAACAGGAGAAGCCTTAGTCAGTGTTTTACAAGAAGATGGTTCTCCATGCATAACTGAAAAGATTTTAATAACTTCTCCGATGAGTAAAATTGGTACGGTTTCTGAAACAACGATTAAACAGATAGTTTTCAACTCACCGCTTTATGCAAAGTATAAAGATATGGTTGACCGAGAATCTGCTTATGAAATACTTACACAACGGGTACAGCAAGCACAAAAAGAAACCGCCTTGCAAAAAACAACATCAAAGCAACCTGCAAGAACGAGTTCTTCAGCTAGACGAAAAACAAAAAGCACTATTGAAAAAATGGGCGATCAGGTTTTGACTGGCTTTTCTCGATCGGTTGGACATAAAATTGCGAATAGTTTAACAAGAGGTCTGATGGGTTCCCTCACTAAATTGTTCAAGTAAAGTAGGCATGTAGGTGGAAAAAATAAAATTTATTTTCTGTATACTATTTTTTCAATTTGTATTTTACACTTTTGCACAAGAAAGCGATAGCCAATTTGTGCATGCTAGACTAATCAATATTATTTCCGCCGACTCTATTGAATATATATCAGGGAAACAAAATGATAGTGATAGAACTAATGATAAAGATACAGAAGACAATACTGAAATAACTGAAACAAATAGTGATATTTCTGAAGAAGACTCAACAAATGATGAATTAATTATTCTTTTGGGAAATGTTTCAGTATCCATAGAAGAGGGCGCTACTATTAATACGGTAACTGCAGATAAAATTGTGTACAACAAAACTCAAAACACACTGCATGCCGATGGGAAAGTACAATATCAGCGTATTATTTCTGGAAAATTGACAAATAGTTTTTTAGGGGATTCAATCCTTTTTGATATAGACCAAATGTCTGGTGTTTTTCTAGATGGTATCGTAGAGACAAACTCTCAAAAAATAAATGGAACACAATATGTCATACATTCTGAACTTACTGGATATGATGGGAGTGGAGTTATTGCATTTAAAAATGCAAAATTAACCAGTAGTTCATCCGAAGAACCTCTTTGGTCGCTTAATGCATCGCGTCTGTGGTTATTACCTGGAAACGAAATGAGTTTTGCAAATGGATATTTTTCAATAGGTATTATTCCTATTTTTTATCTTCCTTTTTTTTATTATCCATCTGACGAAATGATTTTTCATCCAGTTTTTGGTTATAAGCCACGCGGCGGCTATTTTACTTTGACAACAACTTATGTGCTTGGTCGTAAAACTTCTATTCCACAAGATGATAATTCAACATTTGCAAACTTTTTAGTTTCTGACTCGGTTAAGGAACAAAAACGCAATGGACTTTTTTTACAAAACTTAAATGAAGACCTAAGCACAAACAATCAACATGAAATAAAAATTATTGCAGATGCATATTCATCACTAGGATATTTAGTTGGACTTGATGGAAATCTCCCTTCTCTTTTCCCTTACTTTAATACATTTAACTTTAATGCCTATTTGGGATTTTCGCATACTTTATATCCTGTTACTTCATCTTATAGTACATACACAAAATACAATACATCCGGGAAAACGCAATTTAATGATTCTAATTTTTTTGGTTTAACATTACCATTCAGATATAGTTTTAATTTCAATACTACTTTTTCTAAACAACCATTTAATTTTCAAATTAGTTTGCCATTTATTTCTGACCCATTTTTTCAAAGTGATTTTCTTTCGCGCTCTGAAGACATGAATTGGTTTAGTTTTATGCGAAGCCAAAATTCATCTTCCAACATTCAAGAACAAACTTCATATAACTGGAATGCACGATTTTCTGTTAATCCTTATTTTAAAGTGCTTGCTCCTTATATACAAAATATTTCATTACAAAATCTTTCAACAACTATTTTATTTTACAGTAAGGAAAATCGTCTTTTAACAGGCGAAGAAAAAATGTATTCACCTGCACGCAAATTTTATTTTCCGCAAGCGATTCGACCAGAGTTTTCATTTGGATTTTCTGGAACTCTTTTTTCAACTTCAAATACAAGTGGCAAAAAAAAATATATTCGTATTGACGGTTTAAAAAATCCATTTTTACTGGAAGATAAAATCAAAGATGCAACTTCCACTTCAATAGAAAACAATACAGTTGAAAATTCAAATGCTGACAATGACAAATCTAAAACAGCACAAGATACATTACTTGATGTTTTTTTTCCACTCTATCGATTTGATTCTAAAAATCAATTTACAACTGCTGAAACCATTTCATATAATTTGAAATATGCTTTTAAGTTAGGATTTTTATCTGAAAATATTTATGACTACACTAACTGGAATGAAAGTAAAAATATTAATTGGGCTGATTTTGCTTCACATCACTATAAAATAAATTATGATATACAACTTAATAGTTCTTTATCTGTTTTATCGCAACTTCTAAATATGGATAATTCAGTAAGATTTACACTAAACCATCAACGCACACCATATATCAAAAATACAGCACAGCAAGAATCTATACAAACAAACAATTATCGTTTGAGTATATTCCAACTTACAAATACTAATTCAATTTCGCTTAACCCACTCTACTTTAGCCCAATCTTTCGTGGCACTACATTACAATGGTCAATCAGAGAAACACTCGTGCGCAATTCTTTTACAGGAACTTACAATGCACCAAACTGGGAAGTGCAAATTGCAAAATGGAATAAGGAATTTATTACACAACACAATTTCACTTCTACATTTTCCGTCAACATAAATAATTATGCTCAAACATTAAAACTCGTTTCTGCATTACCACCCGTTTTGAGTTCGTTTTCAATGTCCGGAAATTTTCAACATCCTTATGGAACTATTTCCTTTGATACGCGTGTCTATGAAAAAGAAACACCAGGCAAACGCTGGTACTGGACACCATTTACAATAAGTGCAAACTGGACATTGCCATTTAACATTTCCACAACTCAAACCTATAGTTTCAATATAGAAGAAAAAATGAGTGAGTTATTTCGTTTTAAGTTTAATTGGAAATATATTTCACTTAGTCTTGTCATGCAACGCGATGCCGTTTACAAATTAGACCCAGCGATAGGCTGGCAAGTGGAAACAGGCACACAAAAATTTCAACTTAAAAATGCCGATATTAGTTTTTCTAACATAAGCGCACCATTTAATTTTTATTTTTGGAAAAATCGAATAAATCTTAGTTTTTATTTTACAACTAATTTAAGTATAAATTTACAACGCGCAACCGAGAGCTATTTTACATTTTCACCAACTATTCAGTTTTCAATACATGAATTTTTAAATTTAAAAATAAGTGCCGTAACCCGCAATGATGTCATTGCTCGATATTTTCAAAAGTCTCTTAACTTAGGAGTGACGATTCCAGGCGAAACAAATATATTCAAAGACCTACTCCAATCATTTTATTTTTGGGATACGGCGGCTCGGAGAGCATCAGGATTTAAACTCAAATCACTTGACATTGAACTACAGCATGATTTAAAAGATTGGTCTCTTTCATTCATCTATTCCTTTGCGCCACAATTAAAATATAATGCTACCCTTGCACGCAATGAATATAGTTTTATTCCTAAAATTACTTTTATGGTCAACTGGAAACCTATCAATGATATAAAAGTACGAACAGTTACAGAGGGCGATAATTTTACTGTTGAGCGTGGTACGATTTATTAAATCTGGGCATATTCTGCTACCTGATATTTCAAATGAATTTACCAAACCTTTATGTAAAGATATATCAAAAATGTTGCTATAATAATATTAGGTATGAAAATATGTCAAGTTTTATTGTTTTGCATTTCGCAAAAGAAATAAGAAAATGATGATAATGCCAAGTGGTGAAAATACAATGCGTAAAAGAAATCTAAAAATGCCTATTCCAAAAATAAGAAGCAATATAGAAATTATAATAAAAAAGATTCCTCTGTTTGATGTTGATGATTTAAAATCGCGTGAAGTTGTTGTACTGCGTTTTTGATACGAGCGTTGAGCCTCAGCCCACTGTCTCCAAAACTCTTGAAATGGGTCTTCATAGCTTCTGCCATAACCCCCATACTGTTCATCATAATTTTGTCCTTGGTATCGTTGATATGTTGATGAAGTCTGCTCATAAAAACCTGAATCATATAGTTTGCGTTTTTCTGGGTCAGAAAGCACCGTATATGCTTCGTTTATTTTTTTAAACATTTCTTCTGCATTTTTATCTCCATTGTTTTTATCTGGATGATATTTCTTTGCGAGCATCCTATATGCCGATTTTATTTCTGCATCAGTTGCTGTTTTTTCTATACCGAGTACATCATAGTAATTCATTGACTTCTTACATACCTTTTGTAACTAGCACTATCATAACACTATTTGATAGTTGTCCCAACAAATGGTTGGTTATTTAAAATGCATTTTAGATTATGCATATCCTTACCAGATGCACAGATAACTTCTAGACCAAGTTTTTGTGCTTTAACACTCGCTACAGGGTCAAATGGCGAATTTTTTCCAGGTACCCATTCAGTACCAACTAGAGAAATAAAATCGCCCCAACTTATAGTATCAATAGGTTTTGCATCTGGATTCTTTTTAGGGTCATCTGTATAGACTTTTTCAATATTTGACAAGTTTACAACTCGCTTTGCCGAAAAGTTTTCAGCAAGAAGAACAGCATCATTGTCTGTAGAAAATCCAGGCTTCCAACCAGCCGCAACTAAAATTCGCCCAGAAAAATGTGGAACTTCAGTTGGATTATGAACAACAGGGTCTAAACAGAGATCCGAAAAAATAGACTTAACAAGTTGTGCATTTAAATAGGTCGCTGTAATGCCAATCCAATCGGCAACATCAGTGTCAACAGCAGTATGAGTGTTGTCACAATATTCTCTGTACGCATTTTGATATGTTCGCGCAGGCGCTCCCCCACCAACCACCATAATAAGTTTGCGTGTTTGGTCATCCAAAAGCCACTCGCGTACACATTGCGCAAAAGAAATTAAAAATGAAACATCAGGCGTAGATGGTGATACAATTGAACCACCAAGCGAAAGCACAGTTACCATACATTCTCCTATTTAATGCTTTCCCATTGTACTTAAGAACAAAAATTTGTAAAGCCTATTTCAAATTATTTTTTACAAAAAAAATATGGTAAGTATTGGGCTTATCAATTTTCGTTTAGATTTTTATTCTCTCGTATACTAAAACCAAGAAACATCGTTGTCCCCAGATTTATATAAAGAGTAATGACATAATGATTGAAAATATTTTATTGTCAAGTAATGATTCCGAAAACATGCTCCCTAAAATTGCGATGCTTTTAATAGCATTTTAGTATATTCATGTTTTGGCGCATTATACACTTGCTCCACAGTTCCCTCTTCGACAATAAGCCCATCATACATAACGAGCACACGATCACAAATTGCATAACAAACAGTTAAATCATGTGTAATAAAAATGTATGACAAGTCGAGGTGTGTGCGAAGTTCAAGTAAGAGTTCTAAAATCTGCCCTTGAATCGATACATCCAGAGAAGAAATCGGTTCATCGGCGATGATTAAACTTGGGCGTTGAATTAATGCACAAGCAATCGAAACACGCTGCTTTTGTCCACCTGAAAGTTCATTTGGTTTTCGATTGAGAAGTTCAAGCTCAAGACCTGTTCGCTCCATTATAGAAAGCACTCGCCTTTTTCGCTCTGCCGCATCATACTTTCCATATATGCGTAACGGCTCTTCTAAAATCCAGCCTATTGTCTTTGCAGGATTTAAACTTCCGCCCGGATCTTGAAAAACCATTTGTGGGCGTTTAGAATAATGTAAAATTTTGCCTTCAACAATACTGTCAACTGGAAGCAAGCCCAATACAGCCTTTGCCATTGTCGACTTTCCGCAACCCGACTCGCCGACAACACCTAATATTTCGCCATGTTTTACAGAAAATGAAATTCCTTTTAAAGCTTTATATGAAGTCATCTTTGAAAAAAGAGGTTTTTGTATATATTCAACTTGTAAATTATTTACTTGCAAAATATACGACTCTTGCTTGTCAGATTGTGAGTTGGGTAAAATCATTTTTTCATTGCCTTGACAAATTTCTGCTTGCGTTTTAGGAGACTTGACAACTTCCACCGTTAAATCCGCCTCATCATTACTTGACAAGTGCATCATGTCAAGATTTGTAGCAGAAATCGCATTATTGTTCATACCGTCTCCTCTGTGGAATCGCCGCCACTAACCTCTGTGTATATTCATGTTTTGGATTTGAAAACACTTCTTCAGTTTTTCCCTCTTCGACAATATTTCCACGATACATTACTATTACACGGTCACACAAATTCTTGACAACTTTTAAATCATGACTTATTAGTAAGATACCAACATGGTATTCTTCATTCATTCGATGCAGTAATTGTAATATCTGTGCCTGAACGCTTACATCTAAGGCGGTTGTAGGCTCATCACAAATCAAAAGTTTTGGTAAAATTATCATTGCAGCAGCAATCATAATGCGTTGTCGTTGTCCACCCGAAAGTTGATGTGGGTATTTATTATACACAATTTCAGGAGAAGCAATTCCAACCTCATGTAAAGCCCTAAGAGCAAGTTGTTTTCGCTTTTCTGGTTTTGTCCTCGTGTGAATCACAAGAGTTTCTTCAACTTGCGCTCCAATTTTCATAAGCGGGTCGAGACTTGTCATGGGCTCTTGAAACACAACACCTATTTCTTTGCCTTGAACAGTGCGCAATGCGTTGCGTGAAAGATTCCATAGGTCCTTATCATTAAACATAACCCTTCCTGTCATATTGACATTGCGCCTTTCGATAAGACCTGAAATAGCCATTGCTGTAACAGTCTTTCCAGAACCTGACTCACCAACAATCCCAAGCCGTTCTCCTGCACTCATCTGAAAGTTAATTCCGTGAATAGCTTCTTTACCTGTCGATTTAAATGTTACTCGTAAATCATTTACTGTAAGCATCTGCACTACCTTTTAGTTCATTACTCAAAATAGTAAAACTCAATATCAATACAATTATTGCGCATCCAGTTGACAAAGCATACCAAGGTGCTCGTGACAAAAAACTTTGTGACTCACTTAACATTCGCCCTAAACTGGGATCTGGTGGTTGTACACCAACTCCCAAAAAACTCATTGATGCTTCGGCAAGTACGGCATTGTTAAAACTAATTGTCATCGTTGATAGTAGCACTGGTAATATATTCGGAAAAATATGTACGAATAAAATACGGGCATTGCTTGCACCCATCAATCGTGCGTTCCTAACATAGTCAGTATTCTTTTGGCGAGCAACTTCAGTGCGTGTAATATATGCAAAACTCGGAATAAAAATGATACTAAGTGCAATTATAATATTATATTTTCCAGGTCCTATTATCGCTATAATCACTAAGGCTAACAGTATATTCGGGAATGCTAAAATACTATCATTAATACGCATGAGCAATTCGTCAAGTATTCCTCCGAAATAACCGGTAATTCCACCAATAACTAAACCCACACTCAAACCCAGTGCTACTGTACAGATGGCAATCAATAGGGTGGCACCAGCACCTTGTAGTATGCGCGAAAAAATATCACGCCCCAAGTTATCGGTTCCTAAGATATGAGCATAACTCGGGCTTTGTAAACGCTGCTCAACCTTCATTTCATTAGGGTTGTATGGTGTAAAAAAATTACCTGCCACAAGAACTAGTATCAGTACAATAATTATCAAAAGTATTTTTTTTATTTTCATAATCTATCCCAATCTAATTCGTGGATCCAATAACTGCGTTAGAATATCCGCGAGGTAATTCATAAAAACAACAACAAAAGCAATAATGACTATAATACTTTGCGCCACAGGGTAATCCCTATTCCCTATACTACTCAATAAAAGCCGCCCCAATCCTGGTAAAACAAAAATCTGTTCTACAATGACTGACCCTGCTGCCATATCCGCAAGGCTCATAGCAATATATGTTATGGAAGGAAAAAGTGCATTTTTAAGTACATGATTATAAATTGCTGAACGGCGTGAATTTCCTCTACTATAAGCAGTTCGTACATAATCTTTTTGGAGTTCACTGGTAATTGACGCATGTAAGAGTCTCGTTACTTTTGAGGCTTTTGGTATGGCAATAGCGAGCGCAGGTAATATCATACACAATATTGATTTAAAAATATTTTCTTCAAATGAAATAAATTTTCCAGGAGTAAATATTTTTAACACGATGCCAAAAAAATATGCAAATAAAATACTTAAAAAAAATGAAGGCACGGACATGGTAATTTGTGTAAAAAAATGTATGCACTTTTGAAAAACAGGCTTGACACGAACAGTCAAAATTCCAAAACCAATCCCAAGCACAATGACAAAAATCCAAGCAATAAATGAACAGGTAAATGTAACGGCAATCTTTCCTCGTAAGATATCTCGTACTGGTAAAAAATAGCTATAGCTCATCCCTAAGTTGCCTGTTACAAAACCTGAAAGCCATCTTGTATAACGGCGTACAAGGCTGTCGTTCAAACCTAAATCATTACGCAAGGCTTCTGCGGCTTCTTCTGTGTATTCCACACCCAACAATTTTGTTGTAGGATCACCGGGAATAATATTAAACGCTGCAAACGCTAACATCGAAATAAAGAGCATCGTCACAATAAGGACAATGCTCTTTTTTATAACATACTTCATACCTATTCAAGTTTATATAGGGCGGCAAAATCTAATACATACAATGGATAATACACAAAGCCCGCAATATTTTTTTGCATTATAGCAAATGAAGATGGGTCTTGAATATAGATACTTGCAGCCTCTTCTGTCAAGATTCGTTCACATTGTTTAAAATACTCAGTTTGTTTTGCATCATCTACCGTATTGATTGCCGTATTATATGCAGCATCATACGCTGCACTAGAAAAATTTATAAAGTTTTTACTATTACCTGAAACGAATCGTTCGAGCAAACCTGAAGCGGCCAGCGTATGTGAATCAAGTCCGACAACAGTTGCTTCATAATTACGCCCACGATATACATCTGAAAGCCAAGTAGTCCATTCTACTTGATTTATCTTTATACGCACCCCAATCGCCTTATACTGTTCCACTAGTACTTGTGCTGTATCAACATGAATTGGATAAGTTGACGGAACAGTAATGGTAAACTCAAAGCCTGAAGGATAACCGGCTTCTGTCAATAGTGCCTTTGCTTTTTCAATATTATGCTCATAGTAATTTGTCAAGTCTTCAAGATAATATTTACCAAATGACGGATACACATTGCTTCCAACCGCTTTTCCATAACCCGAACTCGCTAATGCAATCACTTCATGTTTGTTGGTTGCATAAGAAAGTGCTTGACGCACACGCATATCAGAAAACGGTGCAAAAGCATTATTCAAATACAATGCTTGTACGATATTACTATATCCTTCAGCAATGGTTAAATCATGTAATTCTTCGGCCTGTCCTGAAAGCATGTGTGCGGCAATATCGACAACCCCAGAACGCAATGCCATTACCATAGTTTCTGCATCTTCTATAACTTTTAAAGTGATAGTGTCAATGTGTGCAGGTTTACCCCAATATGATGTATGCTTTTTGAGTATAATTGTATCTTGTATAAGTCTTGAAACATAAGCATACGGACCGGTGCCTATAACTTCTTTTGCTGGGTCATTCCCATCAGGTATGATTGCCGTAGTTGCAGCAGTAATAAACTCAGTATTAGGGGCTTTTAACTTAATGACAACCCTGTTCCCGTCAAGTGCTTCACATGACAATATATTTGCATAGTTAGAAACCAGTGGGGTACCTGTATCAAGTCCTGCTGCACGCCGAATAGAATATATAGCATCTTGAACGGTTAATTCTTTGCCATTATGAAAATGCACACCCTTGCGTAACACAAATGTATATTCATCTGCGGTGCTATTTACTGTATAACTTTCTGCGAGTGCTGGTTGCAAAGCCCCACTTGTGTCAGGTTTTACCAAACCCTCAAAGATATTGAAAAATATTTCTCGGACACTCGCAGATGAAGCAGTATGCGGATCAAGTTGTGCGTCAAGGTCAGAAGAAATTCCCAGTGTAATTGCTCCACCCTCTACCATTTTTCCGCCTTGGGTATTTGTTCCTTTTTTTTCACTACAAGAAAATAAATGTAAAGCAAAAACAAAAAATACAACAATACCAATATATTTTTTGAGCATAAATATGTCACTCCTCATTATTGTAGTAACCTCTAAAAACGCATCTGGCTGCCCTAACTGCCGTAAGGCATGTCGCTACTCCATATACTCTTTTAAAGATTGTCCCTAGCACTATACCAATGTAATGCAATTTTGTCAAGCCTACTATATTAAGCCTACTATAACTTCAAAACACAAGTATCTTGCTATCTGTTTTTTTGCAAACGCATAGTGAGCGCTAACATTTTTATCTTTTATGAATATGTTTTTAACATCCTTCACTTAAAACTAATAATCCGAAAATCACAGAGGTGCGAAAAGCCAAGTCTCTTATATAATCGAAGTGCCGACATATTTTTTTCTTTGACAAAAAGGGCAAACATATTAGTAGATGGGGCGAGTGTTTTTATGGCATGCGTCAATAAAATTTCTGCAATATGCTGTCCTCGAAACTGTTCTACTGTGTACACTCCTCCAAATTGCTTACAGTGTATACCTTGTGCATTTGTATGTAGCTTTGAAACCAAGCGTCCTGAAATTCTACACTGAAACATAATCTGTTCTTCAAGCATGCGATTCAAATAAAGCCGAGAATACACCTCATTTACCTTTGTACGCTCTAATTCTTCGCGCTCGTATCCGAGTTGTAGCGGAAGTAAATCGTCAATGTCGTTTACCGTACAGATTGTACAAACGGCTGCATGTATCTTTGTCGAGGAAATGGCAGGCGAAACCGATGCTGTATTGTAATTGCTTATATCAGACGGGCGTGTTAATAAAAAGTATCTCGTAACCTTACTTATTCTGTAGCCAAATGTATCGCTGAGATATTTTTGTAACAAACGAGATACACGCCTCTCACCCATAATTGAACTGATTTCTATATGAGCAAACTCACTTCGTGCACACAAGACAAAGGCTTTAATACTTGAACGGTCTGGTTTCGGAAAGCAATGTAATAATGTTCCCTGCCTATCAAGAGCAAAAACGGCAACTAAAACCATATCATGAAAAAAAAGAAAAATAGGAGGACCATCACCTCTGTAGCTCTTTCTCTTTGCATGCAATCTGGAAGTATCTGAAAAATCATTATGATATTTTTCCCAGTGCAAAACTTCTTCGCACAGATTTACACATATCGGCTCATGCTGTTTTAAAAAAGCAATAACTTGAAAACTATTTTTATCGTCTATCTGTTTTAGGTACCACATTAAAAATCTATGTTTTCCAAAGGCATTTTGCCATTTGCCTGTATATCTCCACACAAACAGGCAAAAGCGGCTTGAAATGAATAATCCGAATAACTATATGTAGCAAGCACGGTATCAGCGAGAGAAACGAGGGGACGCACATACATTGGCGATAATGCAGAAATAATAATATAAGTTTTATTTGGAAATTGCCGCTGCAAATTCAAAAAAGCATTTTGAGATGCCATATCTGAAACACAAAAAACAACTGTATCAAAATTTCGAGCAAATTGCCATTGAGATGTATACACCGTCGTTGCATTTGGAAAGCGTCTTCGAGCAAGATTCAAAAAATTCGCATAATCACTTATAAAAAGAACAGACTCATCGCCGGTAAAGGAGCGAGATGTTTTTTTTATTTCTGTAATAGAGCGAGCGGCAAAGGCAGTAAAAAACGATTCAGAATGTTCAATGGGAAAATGTTCTTGTAAGGTTTCTGTGTTTGGTAAAATAGGCACTGTCTGTTCGCTTTTAAAATAGCGCAATTTTTCTAAAACAATGCGATAAGCGCTCGCTCGAACGGTTTCGTAAAAGGCTACATCGGTTTTCATCAATGCAATATTTTCTATCCAAACAGCATCGGTTTTTGCTGGAGTACTTGACGATTCAATGATATTATTTCCTGCTTGCAAAGCCATAGTGACAGCCCTTGAAAAACTTCCAGCATAATTTAAAGCGGCTCCCATCATCATATCATCAGTAACAACAAGTCCTTGAAATCCGATTTCTTCGCGCAATAGTTCTGTCAATATTTTATATGAAAAAGTCGCAGGTTCATGTTCATTCATAAACTGAGGAAAGTTCAAATGCCCCGACATGACAAATGGCACACCTGCATGTACAGCAGCTCTAAATGGCACCAGTTCTCGCTCACAAAAAACATCATAGCTAATATCAATACGCGGGAGGCGTCCATGGCTATCAAGATTTGTGTCCCCATGTCCAGGAAAATGCTTAGCGGTTGCCAAAACCCCCGCCTTTTCCAAGCCTTTTGCAAAAGCGACTATCAACTGGGCTACCTTATGAGGATTATCCCCAAAGGAGCGAGTCGCTATAACTGAAGAATTATAATCACTATAAATATCGGCTGTAGGGGCAAAATTGACATTTATCCCAATTTCTGCGAGTTCACGCCCGATAAAAAAGCCTGCGTTAAAACTATCTTGCGGAATCCCTGAAGCACCACATGCCAAAGCACCCGGTGTTTCACTTGTCAAACCTTTTACATGCCGAACAATTCCACCTTCTTGATCTGTAGCAACAAAAAGCGGAATCCCAAACCGAGATTCAAGGGCTCGGCTTTGCAAAAAACGAATTGCCTGTGCCAAATTTACGGTGTTTGCCGTGTTCCAACCAAAAATCTTTATACTTCCGAGCCCGGAATCCACCCAATCGGCAACTCTTGTGTTTGGGTTTTGCCCTGCCCAACCAAACATAAAGGTTTGAGCAAGCAACTCTTCATAGCTCATTGCGTTAATTATTTTTTCTGCAAGGATTTCAGGTTCTTCGTCATCAAAAAAATGTGGAAGGCCTTGTTCTAAAATAGGCTTTTCGTCATATCCTCGTGCATTTTCATGTTGTACAGAAGTTTCACTCGTACTCGTTAAAAGGCTATCGGTAAAAACGGAACGCTCTGCCGTAGACAGGGAGCCAGATTCTCGTGCACAAGCGGTTACCCATAAAAAGCCACAAAAAAAAATGACTATAATCCACGCTATCTTATTGTGCATTACCGTTCCATATAAAGTTATCGGGAGCATTTTCATCTAAAAAAATATTTTCATAGCGACCAGAATCTTCCGGTGGGTTTTGGTCATCTTCAAAGTAGGTGGTATGCATAAACCACAAGACATCTTGGAGGTCCTTAAAAATGGTCGAACAAGAATAGCGATAGTATAATTCAGCATCTTCAAGAATTTTGCGTCGTACTGGGTCGGCTTTTGCATAGGGGTCTATTGTTTCGCGCAAATTACTCCGCACTCCACCGTACCAAGCAATTTCAAGGGTTAATAAACGCAGTTCTTTATCTTCCCCCAGTTGATATAATTCATAGATTCCCGCGACAGCTGGCACCCCAGTAGAAATTTTGTACTTATCAGCCTTTGTGAGTGGAGACCAATTTAATGTGTAGTAAGCATCACCGTTTTTTACTTTTTTTTCTATGTAGTAACGCACCGATTGCATAGTAAGGCATTATACTAAAAATAAAAGTTTCCGCTAGTATATTTCGCAAACATTTTTTGCTACAATTTTAGATTATCTCTTAACCTAAAACAAAAATAAGTCTGGAAGTCTCAAATAGTTTTGCATTGATACTTCGGTTTTAATATCTTCCCTACTTTGTACACCGACCTTAAAATAATAGTTGAGAGGAGCATAGCCAGGTGCATCCACAACAATCGAAAACGGAAAGACTTGGTTTACCCCGACATCAGTTGCACGAGCGTACTTAGGTAAAAAAGAATATGTGCCAGCGGTTTTTTCCGAGATAATATAGGGATTTTCCCACAGTGCATTTAACTGTTCGACATTTGTTTGTCCCATTTTCAGATACACTTCAATATCGTTTATCGGGAGAAATGTTTTTCCATCTAAAATGCGTCCTGTAATTGCCGGGAAATTAAACACAGGACCACGAACTTCTTCAAGACCTTCGGCATGTGGTCTTTTATTCTTTGCAACTTGCTCTGCCCCTTGGATAGCAAGTGTTGTGATGTCTACAGATAATTGCCTATAATCCAGTTCATCGCTCTTTAGAAAATGAGCCAAACCCCGACTAGACTTGACATAATATGGTTTTATTCTATTAAGCACATAACACATCGTATCTAGCCTACACTGCTGACAACCACATTCAAACCAAGATTTTGGGTTTAATAACAGTTCATCGTAAATCTTATTTACTTCGGTAAAAACTAAATCTTCCATTATGTTGTTGATCGTTGCCATATTATCACCTAGAAAAATATTTTGGATACTCCTAAAAACGGCCACCTCATTCTGCGTGCCGCCTGCCTGTTATACTGCTACAAGCAGTGCCAAACAAGCATTTTAGAGCCTTCCCTTCCGTAAAGTGTTCAAAAACTATCTTTGAGTTCCGAACAAGTCTTGTTTTGTACATATATTGTGACCTAAATATACATTTTTGTCAATAGTTTTATGAGGGGAAAATTGACGGCATACCTATTTTTATTATTCTTGTGTGGAGGCAGACACTTACCGGAACCCCTCATTGCCCCAGATCGCTTAGGACTTTTTTTGTGGTTTAAAAACAATCCACATTATGATGCCAAAGCCCACACCACCTACAATATTTCCTATAGTCACTGGAATAAGGTTTTTAAATAGAAAATTATGCACTGTCAGATGTTGTAGTGCTTCATTTGTAAGGGCAGAGGCTTGCACATATTCAGGTACATGAGTTGCAAGTATGCCGATTGGTACATAGTAGAGATTTGCAATACTGTGCTCAAAACCTGCGGTAACAAATACCAGCACAGGAAAAAAGCAACTTAACACCTTTCCAAGAATATCCTTTACACTGAGAGAAAACCATACGGCAAGACATACAAGCCAATTACACAAAACCCCTAAGCAAAATGATTGTATAAAATGGAAAGAAAGTTTTCCGTAAGCCAGTTTAATACTTGTACCACCCAACGCATTACCCGCACTTGACAGTTGTCCCGAATAAAACACAAGCATGACAACAAGCAATGAACCGATAATATTTCCTAAATATACAAGCCCCCAGTTTTTAAGCATCTGGCTAAAGCGTATTCGTTTTTCCAAGACAGAAACGACCAATAAACAATTCCCTGTAAATAATTCTGCCCCAGCTAAAACAACAAAAATAAGCCCCGTTGGGAACACTAACCCTGATACCAACTTCCCCAAGCCAAATGTTTCAGGCTGTGCTAATAAATTAAAACTTGCTATCGTTGATGCATTTGACGCAAAAGCAATAAAAGCACCAGCTAACAGTGCCAATATAAGTTGTGCATAAAAGTACCGACTACTTTTTGTATAGCCGACATCAGCAACTCGTAATAAGGTTTCTGTGGGCGGAAATAGTATAATATCACTCATTCTAAAAATCCCTTTGAAAGCCATTGTAATACATCAAGCTATATATTTCAATATCAAACTACTATCGTATGTCAAGGTAACTTGCTTTGATAACTAGGGGCAAGACGACTTGTCGCTAAGCGACCTTTCGTTTCGCTTTTCACAATGACAGGGGGATGAAAACTTGATTTTCATGCTATAGAAATAGACTTCCTTGACCTTTTTTGAAAAAAAACTATACTCTCGTTTCAGTGAGGAAGGATAGTATGGGCACGCGTGGCGAAGTTTTTACAAAATCAATTAAGGTTAAAAATAGAACATACTTTTTTAATGTAAAGGAAAACACAAAAGGGGATGTTTTTTTGCAAGTTGTAGAAAGCAAGGATGCCGAAGGGCTTGGTTTTGAACGCCACTCGATTGTTGTCTTTGAAGATGAACTACAACCTTTTTTAACGGGGCTTGATGAAAGTTTACGCTTTATAGAAGCGAGCCAAAAAGAAAAGGCAAAAAAACGATTTGAAAAATTACAAGCAAAACGCGAAAAATACGGCACCAAAACCGAAGCCACACAAAAAACTTCGGCACTGAGTCGTAAAAAGCCTCGCAAAGTAGTGGTAAAAGCAAAAAAAACAAACTAAGTTAGTTATCACTTAATACCACTACTTCCATTCTCCATCTGCTAAAGTGTACAAAACAAGAATGTGTATCACAGAGGCGCTATACCTTAAACGCTTGAACAAGATCGTCTAACCTTTCAACACTGTGATTGTTAGCAGAAGTAATTTCCTGCACTTCGTTAACCGAATCTGAAATACGAGTTGTCCCTTCAAGCATCTTATCCATATTGGTATTGATTTCGCGAGTGGCAAGTTCAAGTTTTTCGATTTCAATCGAAACTTGACGGCTGCCTGCCAACATTTCTGAAGAACCAGTTTTAACGCTTTCAGATATTTCGTTTAGTTGCCGAATTGCATTTAAAACTTGTGAACCGCCACTTGCCTGTTCTATCATAGCATTTTGTATAATTGCTTCTTGATCGTCAAGTTTACTAATAACTGAAGACATTTGTAAAAATTGCGTATCAACATCACTGGTCGCATTTGAAATATTCGCAATTTTTCCTTTTAGCTCTTTGAGCGTATTTTGGATACTCTGCCCCTGCGTACTTGATTCTTCGGCAAGTTTTCGGATTTCATCAGCAACAACTGCAAACCCCTTTCCTGTTTCCCCTGCATGCGCCGCTTCTATAGCAGCATTCATTGCGAGAAGGTTTGTTTGGCTTGCAATATTTTTGATTACATTTGCCGCTTCCAAAAGACCTTCACTGGATTCTTGTACTTGTAAGTTTATTTCTTTTGCTGTTTGTACTTTGTATTTTGCTTCATTGCTCGAATTTTGAAGTTCCTGCATGAGTGCATTATTCCCTTGCAAAATATCAGTAACAGAACGCACACTTTGAACCATTTGTTCAATCGAACTAGACGATTGGATAATCGTTGCACTTTGCGTTTCGATATTATTGTTTAGACTTTCTATCGTTTTTACAATTTCGTTTATTGTTGCATTACTTTCAGTTACCGCAGCAGCTTGTTCTTGCATGCTCTTTTTAACATTATCAATACTTGAAACGATTGTGTCAGTTGTGGATACCGTTTCCGACACATTTGAAAAAAGAGATTGAGAAATAAGTTTTGTCGAATCAAGATTTTCAAAAATTGTTTTAATTAGGGCTCGTGTTTGAACACTTAAACTGTTTAAGCTATTCATAAATGTACCAATTTCATCGCGAGAAATAATATCCATAATATTTTGTGCATAGTTTCCATTGGTTAATTTTTCTGCAAAACCTTGCATCGTTTTTAATCGATTACTAACCGAGCGTAACAAAATAAATATATCAAACAAACCAATAGCAAGCCCCATAAGTATAGCAGGCAGGGCATGTGTAAAAAAGTGAGCTAAAAATGACTCTTCTGCATCGCCACCTGATATGAGTGAAATAACAAGACAGATATTTCCAGAAAGTGAAAAAAAAGTTACTACCAAAAAGCGCAATAAAAATGGCATAAGATTTGTCTTTGTAGAAAAGGGTAAAAATGCTAAAAATTTTTCGATGGTTTCTACAAAGATAATATGACAGAGAAGCGAAATAAGCCAACATGAACCACCAATAATCATAAGTAAAATAAAAACTTGCTCTTGTGTAACAGAAAAATGACAAAACTTCAATGTAAAAATCGAAAAAAGCGGCAAGACTCCACAAATACCAACTAAGCCGTTTTGATATAATTTGACAAAGTGTAATACTTCGTTATCTAAAATTTCACCTCGACAGTACTTGTCTACTTTTGACTTAAAGAGGAAAAATCCCAGAAAGGTAGCTCCAATATACAAAGGATAAAAGAAAAACAACTGTACAGGATTCGTAAAAAATTCAAAAACTTCTTGCTTACTAAAATGAAGGTTTTCATTAAGTAAAGTTAAAACCACCTGTAATATAATCGGTAAGAATGCTTCAAGTAAGGTAATGAAAAATATGAGTAGAGGAGTACGGATTTGATAGGCTGTATCCACATTCTGAATAGTTTGTTGAAAATGAGAATTTAAGTATGCACCATTGGGCGTCAAATTATCTGAAAATGAAAGTTTTCGTTTTGTAAATTGATACCGTTTACAATCTGCACTTGCAGAATGACAAAATGCAGTACACCATTTTTGTTTTATGACGGCATGCCCGGAATCAAATTTATTCAAAAAACCGCAAGAAGAAAAATATTCACAAGTCATTGTACACCTCATATAAGAAGTATAGGGACTCTCAAAAATCGAAGTTTTCAGAGCCCTATAGTAAAAAATTTTTACCTTTTGAAAACAAGACAATACAGTATCTGTTACAAAAAACAACTTTAGTAATAGGTAGGCACCAAAATTGATTTACCAAAGTCGATGCACACGCACTTCATAAAAATTTTTTTAATTGACTTAATACATGTTATGACTCGCTCATAAACAAGATACTTATTCACGACGAGACTTATTTAAATTGATATAATTTCCCAATGTTGTAAATTCACTAATAGATGCATCACTATCAATTTCACAAGCAACTTTTAGATATGGAATAATTATTTCCTTTTTAATGTCCAACCAGTTGCTTGGTAAAACATGGGGACTCATAAAACCAGAACTCTGTGGTAGGTGAAATAAAAGAGCTGGATAGTATGTAGGAAAAATATTTTCCGTTATGCTACGAATACTTGAAAACCCACCGGCAATACCAAAGCCCATACTACTAATGCCAAGTTGCGAATTTTCTAACAAAATATGCTTTTGTGTGTCAACCGAAAACAAAAAAGTTAAAAAGGCACGCGCACAATCCTTGTTTCGCCCATTAGTATAAATACCAGCATAAACAACTTCATCATCAAGAGGGGTTCTTTTGTTAAAAGCTAACCATCGAAAATCAAGTGAAGCCATCTTATCTTGGTCAAGTTGCAATAAGTCATCACTTCTTAAATATTGAAAGAGACAGCGCCCCGATGTAATCGCTGTATACGCATTGTTGTATAAATACTTAAACTGAAAATCAGTTTCGGCCTTAGTAGAAGTATTTGTTTCAAGTGTAAAACTTCGCAATGCGGTAACAGCATTTTTTAAGGATGTTTCGCTCCAAGAAAAAAAACCTGTTTGTTCTTCAAATGTCGCATTATATCCTTTTGCCGTCAAGTATAAAAACTCGGTATCCCAACGAGGCGCAAAACCCATATATGTATATCCATTGCGGTCTGTTCGCGTATATTGTGCTGAAAGTTTTTGTATTTCGTCAAGCGAAATAGTAAAATCATCAGTTGGTTGGATTGCGTCTTTCCGAAAAATCAAGGCTGGTAAATTAAAACTGACAGGAAGTAACATTTGCTTTGAATCGGATTTGCCTAAGTTTAAAAGCTCCGGATAAAAAATATCTGGGTCTATAGCAGTTTCTTTTAAGAGTGAGTTCAAACTAATAAACTTTTTGCGTACTTCAGCACCTTTTAGCCAACTACCAACAACAACATCGGGGCGTTCATCGGTTTCTAAAAGGTCAAGCGAAGGATTTGCCACATACCGAGCAACGATTTTATACTTTGACTGCGAGCGATTAAAAAGTTCGCAGTAGCGAGCAAATTCAGGGCAACTGGTCCACAATACCGCGATACGGTCCTCTGCCCGTGTGCAAGAGAGTAAAAAAGCAATAGTTATGAGGATACAATATGTTAGCTTTTGTTTCATAGGATATGTTTTGTACTCCGTCAAGATTAAACTTGTGAGTGAAGTTTTTTTCGGTACTCTCTGAGATAATCAACAAAGGTTATAACCGAAAGAAGCACTGCAAGGCAATAAAGAACAAGATTTACCATTCGCAAATAGTGACACACCTGACTACTGAATAGCGCCGTAGATTCTATAAGCATAATAAAGAGCGAAAATCCTGCTGCACAAATATACAAAACGGTTTTTACCTTGCCTCCCATTTTAGCAGGGATCGCAAAAGAATGTTGGCTTGCAATCATGCGCAAAAAAGTAATCCCAAATTCTCGGTATAAAATAATAAAATACAATAGCAATGGAAAAAAACCATCATACATAAAACAAAATAAAATCGTCAAATTCGCTAAAGCATCGCAAAATGGGTCAAAATGTTTACCAAAATCGGTAACAGTATTGGTTGTACGAGCAATTTTCCCATCTAAATAATCAGTTATTTGCAGTAAAATAAACAGAGGTATTAAAATGAGCGTAATAATGAACTTATCCGCACCATACCAACGAGGTAGAAAAAAAAGCACTAAAAAAAATGGAGCCAGCACTATGCGAACACCACTCAATAGGTTTGAAATTTTCATACTAAGACTGTAGTGTATTGTTTTTATCATTTATTGTCAATACAAGTTAAGCGATAAAAAGGCAGAAAAGAACACTATAACGGTAATGCAAAAAAAATATCACTTATCCTATTTGATATGCAGGCGATTGCCAGAAGTTTTAAAAGATTCCCTAATAATGCAAGCCTATACCAATAAAGATTTCACTGATTCCCTTTCCATCACGAGTGGCCGTACCTGATACTTTTAAAATACCGGGAACATTTTTTAGTTCCAGTAAATCAAAGCCCAAACTTGCTCGTACATAAATTGAGCGAAATTTTACAGGATATACAATAACTTCAAGCCCTCCAGAACACCACCAATCTTTATATGAAAAATATCGCCCTGTTTTTAAATCATGTGCAAAGGCAATATCCAAAAAAGGCGACACCTGTAACTGAAAACCAAAGTAGCGTGTCCACCCATAGCCGGTAATTTTTTCAAAGTCAAAATCAAATAGTCTAATTGGTATGTCAAAATTAAACACAAATGCCATATCAGTGAGGAGGCGGTCATTTAAAATACCGCGCATATATTCTGCTGCTATACTCGTGGGTTGAGAAAAAAAACGGCTAAAAAAAGAAAAACGACCATAAAACCCAATTCTATCTAAAAGCGAAAAATATCCTGTGAGTTGTGTGCTTAAACCAATGGACGGAACGGGCTTGTTTTTTGTGTTTATTGTATAATCGTTCGATAGGCTAAAGGTAAGTCCTTCACGAAAGTTTTTTTTCCAAGTGACATTCCCAAAATCAAGCGAATGCCCAAAGGATATATCAAACCCTTGCATAGCTGCGTCAGACGATGATGTAAAAGCCCATTTTTTACTAACCAAAAATTGAGGTGTATACAAAAGAGCCCCAAAATCACCAACTTGTGTCAAAAAGAGGGGAAGCTTCAGAAAAAGACTTGTTGGCAAATAATACTTATATCCCTTGCTACCAATATATGCACCATACAGGGCATTAACCGCAAAGCCCTGTTCTAAACCAAAAACAACCGAAAGTCTCTTATACTTGTATTGAAATTGGCTTTTACTCGTCAGTTCAAAGGAAAAATTTTTAAAAGGGGCAAAATTGGTTCCCGTACTTATGCTTATTTGTTGGCTGGCTAGTAAGGGGCCTGCCTTATAGGGAAAGCTAAAATCAAAAAAAATTCCTGTAAACTTATTTGTTCCTAACTGTAAATCCCAGTCAAAGGTCAACGGTTGCATTGTTCCTAAAAAGTTATTGTCTTTTGCCTTTATCTTAAACAGAAAGCCCGAATTTGAATCGTACTTAGGGTATGGTATAGCAATAAAATTAAAACTATCTTTTGTGTAAATAATAAGATGGACTTCGCTTATGTTGTTTTCATCTGCTGCCCGATACAAAGGACTTATACTAACCGTTTCAATGGTGCGAATGTTCCGTAAACTCGCTTCAATATGCGCTACATACTGCAAAAATTCGGTATGTGTTTTATAGGTAATGCCTCTGTGGATTGGTACGGCATCCCTTAATACGCTTTCCATTGTAAGTCCCTTAATGTTATACTCTACACTGGAAATACAAAATTGTGCATTACCAAGACTTTCTACAGAAACAAAAGTTTCCGTATTCGTATCAGCGACACAAGGGGTGAGCAAAACAAAAAGTATAATGCTTATTACTAATTTTTTTAACATATATTTTTCGGTACACGCATCAAAAATATCTAAGGCTTCTTCCAAAAACGGCAACATGCCAGCGACATGACTGTCTGCGACATACCTAATATCTACCCGTTGCCAGTCCTCTAAAGAGATGGAGATAGGCTCATAGGACAACCAACTGCGTTTTTAGAGATTCTCTATCGGTTATTTTACATATAGCCAAGTCACATCTATTTTATACTATAACTTGAGCCCATTTTGTAACCTCATCCTCATAAGCCACTATAGCATTTTTTTATTTTTTTGTGAAGTCAGTATTCTACATATTTTTTTAAGGGCACCCCTAAAAACGCATCGGGGTGCTTCACCGTCTTGTCAGCATTTTTAGAGGGGCTTTGAAAATGTGCTTCATTTTTTTTTGCGAAATTGAAACAAAGAAGTTTTTTTTGATATTATTGTCTTATGAGGATTAGTTCAAATGATGCGCGTACACGACCTAATCAAGTTCGGAGGTTTTTTATGAACACTATTAATTCCATTATTATTGAAGGAAATTTGGTGCGAGATCCTGTGTTGAAAAAAACACCAAATGGGACTCCTGTTTGCGTTTTTTCGCTTGCTACGAATAGAGAATACACAAAAGACAAAGAAAAGGTGACGGAAACATCCTTTTTTGATGTTGAAACCTGGTCTGATATGGCGACTCAGTGCTCTACCGTAGGAAAAAAAGGCCGTGGGGTAAGAGTTGTTGGGCGTCTGAAGCAAGACAGATGGAAAGGGAGCGATGGCAAAAATTATAGCCGAATTAAGGTGATTGCCGATAATGTTGCTTTCAAACCGGTCAACACTGAGGAGAAAAAGGCGGCGTTTGTCGCAAAAGAAACTCCGCATAAGAGTGAAAACAAAGCGGCAAGCTAGGCTTTGCTCATGAGGGAGTAAAAAATCGAAACTTGAGGAAACTCTAAAACTTATCTGACTGCTATGCTGTCGATATAGTTCGGAGTTTCCAGAATGCGATGTGCGTTTCTGAAGCAGGCATAAATGTTTTTAGGAGCGCCATTGTAAAAGTTAGCGTGCTCATTTTAGCAAAACAGAGACGAACTCATAGGTGAACACACCTTTCGGAGTGTGCGGTCTCATTTTATTGCGAACACACACTTGTAAGCAGTTCGTCACTGTTTTGCTTTTAGGGAACCTCTAAAAGCTCATCGAGATGTTTCGTTGCCCTATCACAGTTTTTAGAAGTGCCCTTTAGTATAAATCAAGTTAAAATGCACCGCCTTGAGTTTTTAGATTTTTAGAATAGACAGGATGCCGTTAGTAAGCCATCGCTCCCCGATAATAGCACAAGCGAAAAAACGCAAAAACAACAAAACCTAAAACTTGGCAAAGCTACAGCAAAAAACTATAGGTTTGCAATAACCCGCGTGGCTCTTGACCAAGAACCTAAAAAAAGGAACTATATACCTATGGCAAAAAAAACAGTTGCATTTCGATGCTCAAATTGTAATTACACACAACCAAAATGGCTCGGACATTGCCCCAACTGTGGAGCATGGAATACCTTTGAAGAAGTTTCAGAACATGCGAGAACAGCCTCATTCCAAACAAGTGAAGAAGCAGTTCCGATGTTACTTTCTTCAATTCAAAGTCAAGATACTGAACGCCTCTCTACAGGCATTTTAGAATTTGATAGGGTTTTGGGTGGCGGAGCAGTAAAACGGTGTGCCGTTTTAATTGGTGGCGAGCCAGGCATTGGAAAATCGACCCTGCTTTTACAGGTTGCTAGTTCTTGCAAAAAAAAAGTACTGTATGTATCGGGAGAAGAATCAGCGGGGCAGATAAAGGGACGAGCCGAAAGACTAAAACAAAACACGAGCAATATTGAAATTTTATGTACAACTCAGCTAAAAAATATAGAAGCGGCTTTGAATAAAATAAATCCCATATTTGTGATTATTGATTCAGTGCAAACCCTCTATACAGAAGAAGCCGGAACCATTCCAGGTAGCATAAACCAACTAAAATATTGTACTTTTGAACTTATCAACTGGGTAAAACAACGAGATTCAGTTCTTTTTTTAACGGCGCATGTCACAAAAGAAGGTACAATAGCGGGACCGAAAGTACTTGAACATCTTGTCGATACAGTTATTTCTTTTGAGCGCAACGATGAAGATATTCGCTTTTTACGAGCATCTAAAAACCGTTTTGGTTCAGTTGACGAACTCGGGCTTTTTGAAATGCAGGAAACAGGACTTATTCCCGTTGATGATATTTCACGGCTGTTTATAAGTAGCAAGGTTCTCAACCTACCACCAGGTACGGCGATTGCTCCGATACTCGAAGGGAGCAGGGCTTTTTTAGTCGAAGTGCAAGCCCTTACCGTACCAGCAAAAAGTAGCGTAAGTCGCGTGTTTTCTGATAAGGTTGAAGCGGCGCGCATCAGTCGAATTGCAGCCGTTTTAGAAAAAAGGATAGGCATTACCTTTTCAGACCAAGATATATATATACATGTAGCAGGTGGTATTCGCCTAAAGGATAATGCTGGGGACCTTGCCATTGCGATTGCACTGTATTCAGCGCGTACCGATTTAACGCCACCGAGTGGAGCCTGCTATGTCGGCGAAATAAGTCTTTCTGGCGAAATACGCCCTGCAAAAAAACTAAATGCTCGCCTAAAAATTGCTTCGAGTTTAGGCTTACAAGCCTTATACGCCGCTGAAAATCGCGATACAGAAAATGCAGATACCCCGCAAATACCTGAAAAAAAAGTAGTTTCTACACTGAAAGAAGTTATCGCTCAAGCTTTTTCTAAACAGCCCCATTAATGTAAAGCATCATTTTAACGCTACGCCGAACAAGTAACGCCGCACCGAACAAGTGCAAAAAGTTATTTTGTAATGCGAGCACAACACGAGCCTACACTGTTGGGCTTGAGTTTTTTTTGCTCATCTGTAATTTTTGTTTATTTATGAGTGTTTTAGCAGTATGAACGCTAAGGTATCTTTTTATAAAAAATTATTTCTTTTTGCAATTTTTTCCCTTTCAACGCTTCACGCAGAAGTTTTTCGCTTTTCGTTTAGCGAAGGTGACACATATAGGATTAATTCTTTTGTACAAGAAGATGTCTATATCAATATGGCTTTTTCACATACCGCTGAAATTACAAATCGGATTACCGTAGATGTTTCAGATGTACAAAGCCCTGAAAACGAACCTTCTTCGGCTCTGTTTACCTGCACATTTATGACAAGCGAAAAAAACTCTAAGGGTGAAAATTTTAATTGGTCGAAACAATACCCAAGCGTATTTCGCCGTGATGAATTTGGCAATTATACAATCAGCAACCAATACTTTATGCCCATTGTACGCAATGTTCCTGTATTTCCTGAACACGATTTAGCTATTGGTGATACCTGGACGGGCGATGGTCATGAAGCCCATGATTTTAGAGATGTTTTCGGCTTAAAAGATCCATACATTGTGCCTTTTACTGTTACATACACATACAAAGGTCCTACCGTTAAAGACGGATATAACCTACAATTAATAACGGCTGAATATCATCTCATATACGAGTTACCTACTGAACTCGTTAGAAAACACTACCCGAGCACCCAACTATTTCCCGTGAAAACACTCGGTACATCAAAGCAAAATCTGTACTGGGATGTGGAAATAGGAAATTTGCGTATGTATGATGAAGAATTTAATATTAGGCTTATTTTAAATACCGGGGATGTCTGCGACTTCGTAGGAATCGCTCATGCCGTTATAACTGACTTAAAAACGCTTGACAAAAAGAAAACGGTAGATGATGTAAACCGCAAAATTGATGAGCTCGGGTTAAGCAATATCCAAGTTAAAGAAACAGACGAAGGTGTTACAATAAGTATCGAAAACATACAATTTACCCCAGATTCTGCAATTCTTTTACCGAGTGAACTTGAAAAGTTAGATAAACTCGCTCTTGTTTTACAAGAATATGCCGAGCGTGATTTGCTCATCACTGGGCATACAGCGCTTGCAGGTACAAAAGAAGGCAGAGATAGGCTCTCGCTTGAGCGTGCAAATGCCGTAGCACAGTATTTGATACAAAAGGGAGTGCGTGAAGACCACCGCGTCTTTACGCAAGGCTTTGGAGCAGATCGCCCCGTTGCCCCGAATGATACCGAAGAAAATCGTGCAAAAAACCGCCGTGTCGAAATTACGATTATAGATAAGTAGTGTCGCTCTTTAGATACGATTGTCGATATAGTGAGAGATAGAAAAAAAGGCTGTTCTTCAAAAACTTTACGAAGAACAGCCTTTTTCTGTTAATAATTTTTAGAATTTTTGCGCGTTTTTTTCATCAACTTGCGGCGCAAAGCTTTTTCCTTTCGGTTACGAATAGTAGATGGCTTTTCGTAATAGGCTCGTTTTTTCCATTCACGAATAATACCTTCTTTTTCTACCTGTCGCTTAAACCGCTTTAAGGCTTTTTCTAAATTTTCAGTTTCTTCGACTGAAACAAATGCCATTATCTTTTCACCTCTCTTCACGCCAAACTTGGTTCGTGTTTGGAGAGTATAGTTTTTTTTTAAAAAAGGTCAACAGCCTCAGCCTACAGAGCAATTCTCAGACCTGCTTTTAGTAAAAGAGAATTTACCATATCGGGCAAATCACTCTTTGAGCGTGAGACTTCTGTTTTTACATTTCCTGTAACCGTTTTGTGTTTTCCACTTACAGCGGCATACATATTATCCTGTACTCCAAAGTAAAAACCGACATGATCACTAAACATTAAAAGACCTTTTAGCTCAAAACCAGCACCTATGTATGCTGCTGTATCGGAAACGGATGTTGCTGCTAGCTTATAGGAGAATAGAGAACCACCAAATCCAAAGCCTAAACCAAAAAAAATATCAAAATATCGTTTTACGGGGAATGTATACCCAAAGCCCAAAAGACTATCATTAACAAAGGTTTTGTTAAACGAAAATGCGGTATCCAAAAAGATAGACCAATTTTTTCCCAACACATAGCTTATATCAAGATGAAAACCACCCATGTGCTTTGAAAGAATATGATGGACATTAAAACCGTTTATCCCTGTTTGAAATTCATGAAGTTGGTGATTGTTATATTGCGCACCAATATCAATATTTAGACCGATATTGCGAGCAAATAAGCCAGAAGACGACAAAAACAAAAGACATAAAAGAATCGTAATTTTTTTCATAGATAACCTCTTACTACAAAGTATAGATTATTTGATAAAAATATTCAATATTTTCAGGGAACCTCTAAAAACTTTTTAAATTTTGATTTTTTAGAAGTGTCCTTCATTTTTTGGCGTAGTTCTCAAAAGTCAAAAAATTTAAAAATCTGTATAAACGGTGAGTTTCTGCTTGATAGAAATTCATTGAGTTTTGGAACCATAAAATTGCAGAGGTCTAAACATCGCCTGTTCAGAGGTGTTCTAAAAACAGTAATAGACAATGAAACATCTATATTTTTATTTTTGGGGTCCCTTAATAAAAAAGCTAAGGAAAAAAGCAAAAAATGCTTAAATTTCTATTGACAAAAAAAACAAAATTCATATAATACATCGCAAGTGCTAGATTTCTAGTAAAACAATCCCCTGTAGCTCAGTCGGCAGAGCAAGTGGCTGTTAACCACTGGGTCCGTGGTTCAAATCCGCGCGGGGGAGAAAACGAGGTGTTACAATGTCAATGGTATGTGAAATTTGCGGAAAAGGCAATTCGAGTGGCAACAAGGTGAGTAAGTCTAAACACCATACAAAACGAGTATGGAAGCCAAATCTTCTTAAAATGAAAACCGAACTTGGTGGGACGGTTATGACAGTAAAGATTTGCACTCGTTGTTTGCGAAGTGGCTATTTGGTAAAGAAAGTCTAGTTTTGCCATTTATCTTAAAAAACTTTCCTTTGGGTTTGACACTTATATGTATGAGCCCATTGACAAGGAAAGTTTTTTGCTTTTTAAATAAATTTATCTCGTACTCATAAGTCATGTTGTGTATGAGTTGCCTTAATGCTTTTTACAAACTTGTTTTGTAGTTGCAAAAAGAGCAAACAATACTCAGATTTTGGTGAAAAACCTTGACTTTTTTCGGTATTTTATTTACCTTATGAGAAAATGCAAACTATGCAGTTGACATGCAGTTAAAAAAAATACTACGAAACATAACATACCGTTTTACTTTTTGGAAAGTGCATTTTCTTAAACGGGGAAAATTGGCAACCTCAATGAAAGCAATGAGGTATCTGTTATTTGTGTGCAGTAGTGCGATATGGCCGTTTCATTATCTGGTACTGTACCAGAATGGTGTTAGTATATAACTTGACCAGCGTTGTGTTTTGGTATTTCTAAGGCTGGTTTTAAAGATTTTGCCACTTTTGCCGATAAGATTGCTTATGGGTATGCACAGTATGCATGCAGTATAATCGAGGCTAGAGCGCTTAGTACACTTAGTTTATTAAAGACCTCTAAAGATGGTTGAATGTTTTGTTACATACCACCATTATTTAGCGGTATGCAAATTATATTCGTGAGGCACATTTGACAAGACGAGTTTTTCCGCAAATCTATTTTTACGATCAGGATTTTATTGACATTTATGAGCGCACATGGCGACATATCGAAAACTATTGGCAACCCATTAAACAAGGGCTCGACCAAAAGTTTTTCTTTTATCCAATGCAAGAAGGAAGATTTATAGAACAATACGCTTCACTTTTTTCTACATTTTTTTTAGTGTACTCAAATCGAAACTACATTGCTGAAACAAACATAGATTATTTTTACAAAAAACAAGAAGCGACAGGAGCAATCCGTTCAAAATATAATCTTGAAACGGGCGAGCCAATTATTACAAAGGAAAATCCGGAAGGCATCGGAATCCCTATTTTCGCTTGGATAGAATATAATATCTACCATAAAACAGCAAATAAAAAACGCTTAAAAGAAGTATTGCCGATTTTGGAAAACCACTTAATGTGGATTGTACACAACTTTCGTGACTCATCAGGCTTATTTAGCGCTCCTGTAACAAGCATGAACATAGGGAATAGTCCACGAAAAAATGTAAAATTCCCAATAGACTTTAACGCCTGCGTTGCTCTAAATGCGTTATATCTTTCTGAAATTGCAGATTTACTCAACGAAAAAGATATTCAGTTTAAGTATAAAAAACTATACTTTAGCATTAAAACAAAAATAAACGAAAAAATGTGGGATCCTGAAACAAAGTTTTACTACGATCTCGATGAACATTTTAATTTTTTGCATGTAAAAACAATTTTTTCGTACTGGACTATGATTGCCGAAATCCCTAACGAAGAAAAAACAGAAATTCTCGTGGAATATTTATCTGATCCTGCCTATTTTGGGAGCGAACACCCATTTCCGAGTTTAGCAATTTCAGAACCGACTTTTAGTGACAAGGGAAATGGATACTGCGGTAGCGTTTTTCCAGAGTTAAACTATATGGTTATTAAGGGGCTTCAAAAGTATAAGTACTTTGAACTTGCGCGTGAGTATAGCATTCGGCATATTTATTATGTACTTGAAACAATTTCCCCAAGCGAAAAGGGACAAGTTCCAAAGGAATCGATTGCTTTTTGGGAAGCCTATAATCCGATAAAAGAAGGTCCGGCCCTTTGGCAACGACATAATTGGTTTCCGCGCAACGACTATATGCTTACTGAGGGCTTGAGTACGATTGCATTGATGATAGAAAATGTTCTTGGACTTGAAATCAGTTTACCCCGAAAAACAATCGATTGGGTTATTGCAAGCATTGAAGAAATGGGTATTCAAAACTTGAGTCTCAAAAAAAATATGATTCGCAGGATAGTTACAAAACAAACTATTCGCGGATGGGAAATCAAAATCGAAAATGAAAAGTTATATTACTTTACTATCAACATTTTAGATCAAGGTAAGTTCAAGCGCCTACCCATACCATCGGGAACATGTTCTATGCTTATAGAAAAGTTATAAAACAATTTCGCCAAGCCAAAACACCGAGCAAGATTCAGCAACAACGCACAGGTAATGCGCAAGCCGAACCTTGCTTATAAAAAGTGTATTGGTATTTTGCTATAAAAGCGTTTTATGCTACACCAATCGCATATTTTAACTCAGTTTGTTTTTAGCTTAGCTTTTTGCTTTAGAACCTGCCATCATTATACCGATTTCACGCTCAGTTACTTCGCCTGCTTTATAGGTGCCAATAATCGTCCCCTTACTAATTGTTGCGATACGATCACAGAGGTTCATAATTTCGTCAAGTTCAAACGAAATAAGTAAAACAGCACAGCCGTTATCTCGTTCTTGCAAAATACGCTTTCGGATATATTCAATAGCACCAACATCCAAACCTCGTGTTGGTTGAGCGATCGCTAAAAGTTTACCTTCAAGATCAATTTCACGAGCAACAATCACCTTTTGCTGATTCCCACCACTCATATCTTTTGCCTTCGTTTCACTACCTGCACTTGAGCGAATATCAAAATCACTGATAAGTTTTTCAGCTCTGTTTACCATTTCTTTTGAGTCAAGTACTATATTATTTTTAGTAAAAGGTGGAAGATAATAATTTTTGAGTACAACATTTTCCGAAATAGAAAAATCTCCAACGAGCCCATGTTTTTGTCTATCTTCAGGTATGTGAGTCAGACCGCGTTCTATGCGCTTTCGTATAGAAAGCGATGTTATATCCTCACCGTCAAGTATAATGCGCCCACTTTCACACGGAATCATTCCTGCTAAAGCGTATAAGAGTTCCCGTTGCCCGTTTCCATCTATCCCCGCAATGCCCAATATTTCGCCAGCACCAACTGATAAACTTAAATCATGTACGGCCAAATTGCCACGAGAATCCCTCACATTAAGATTTTCGATTTTTAAAACTTCTGCCCCGAGTTTAAGTGGTTGTTTTTCTATTTCAAACTTGACAACACGCCCCACCATCATTTCTGCGAGTTGGTCTTCATTTACATCAGCGACTTGTACAGTGCCTATAATTTTTCCGCGCCGTAAAACAGTACACTGGTCTGCAACAGCTTTTATTTCTCGCAACTTATGAGTTATAAGAATAATTGTTTTACCTTCGGATTTTAAGCGACGAATAATGTCCATAAGGTCATCAATTTCTTGTGGGGTAAGCACCGCTGTCGGCTCATCAAAAATAATAATATCAGCATTTCGATATAAAACCTTTAGAATTTCTACTCGCTGCTGCATACCGACTGTAATATCTTCAATTTTGTCAGTGGGATTAACCTTTAAACCGTAGAGGTCAGAGAGTTCAGCAACTTTTTTTTCGGCAGTTTGTAAATCCAACATTCCCACTTTTGTTTTTGATTCAGCACCTAAAATAATGTTTTCAGCTACCGTGTAGTTATGGATGAGCTTAAAGTGCTGATGAACCATACCAATTCGTAAGCGAGTTGCATCATTCGGATTAGTTATTTTGACTTTTTCCCCTCGTATAAAAATAGAGCCAGAATCTGGTTGGTATAGCCCAAAAAGGATAGACATCAAAGTAGACTTTCCTGCCCCATTTTCACCCAACAAAGCTAAGACCTGATTTTCAGGAACCATAAGGTCTATATTATCATTTGCAAGCAGTGCCCCAAATCGCTTCGTTATACCGCGCATTTCAATACTATTTTTTTCTGACAAAACTCACCTCCTCCACACTACTTTACCGTACGGCTTAAATATGTGGATAATTGTAAAATTCAAAGGTTCAGCATGTTAAAACAGCAAACCCACTATCAATGGTGCCCTCATACGAAAACCGAGCAGTGCATTATCACAAGTTTCAGGTTTTGTGTAGAGCAGAGAAAATGGTGGCATTTGAAACCGCCACACTACTGTGATTTCAAACTCAACCGTATACAAAACTTTTTATAAATAAGTTTTATATTTTCTTGTATTATATACTTTTTTACAAACAAAAAAAAGAAGTAAAAAATTTTTTTATTTTGATTTTTTTTTCAATTTTATTATCATAAGATAGCTAAGAGGTACTTATGACAAAAGGGTATATGGATATTTTAAAAAAGCGAGGTCTACAACTTGCTACGGTTGTTATTGTTTTTGTTGTTTGCATATTTTTTTCACAGTCGCATATTTCAGACACATTTGAATATAAACTATATGATTACTATTTAAATATAACTGCTGACCGTGGGAAACCATCAGACAATATTGTACTCGTACTCCTTGACCAAGAAAGTTTAAACTGGGCTCAAAACGAGCGAAACTGGAGTTGGCCTTGGCCACGCAGCGCATACGGAGAATTACTTGAGTTTTTTTCTCTTGCCAAATCTAAGGCGGTTTGTTTTGATGTGCTTTTTTCTGAAGACTCCGTATATGGCGCACAAGATGACAAAGCCTTTGCAGAAAGTTCCAAAAACTATGGAGCAGCTGTACAAGCCATTCACTTTAAGAAAAATCCTGAAAAGAATGGACAAATAGATTCTACAAATGAACTTGACAATTTCTCTATCGAAACACAACCTATCAATATCATAAGAGATTCCGCTCGCCTCTGTGCTAGTGTGATGAGTGTAACTGATGCTGACGGCGTTGTTAGGCGTGCTCGCTTAGGGGTTCCTTATAACGATGCATTTTTTCCAACACTTGGTATTTCTCCACTGTTTATACAGGAAGGATTTAGTAATACTACCGCAGATGTAACAGAGATTATCCAAAAATATCAACTGCCACTTTTAAAAGATGATACTATATATCTTAGATACCATCGCTCTATCGATAAACATATTCCATACAATGCGAGCCAAATCTTACAAAGTTTGGACGCAATCAAAACTGGGAACGAGCCACTCCTAGAACCAGAACTATTTGAAGACTGTGTTATTTTTTTTGGCTTTTATGCTCCAGGACTTTTTGATTTAGTAAGCACACCACTACAAAAAAACTATCCTGGAGTTGGTGTTCATGTAACATTACTTGACACTATTTTAAATAATTCGTTTATACGAGAAGTGCCATACATAATAGAAGTTTTTGCTCTCGCTCTCGCAATAATTCTTTCAAGTATTATTTTAAAAATTGCCCAATCAAAAAGACAAGGACAGACAGTATTTTTACTCAAAATATTTTTCTTTTTTGTCATAAATGTTAGTATCTTTTTTCTAGGAAGCCTCGTTCTATTTTATTGTGGATTTTACTTAAAAACAACAACAATACTTTTAGGTATTGTACTTTCATTTCTTGTTTCCTTGTCAATTTCATACACAACCGAAGGCAAACAACGAAGATACTTAAAAAAAGCATTTAGCCAATATGTGAGCACAGCCGTTGTAGAAGAACTTATTGCCAATCCTGAAAAACTAAAATTAGGTGGTGAGCGGCGCGAATTAACAATGTTTTTTTCTGACTTGCAGGGATTTACCACTATTTCTGAAAATCTTGAACCGCAAGAACTAACAGCTCTCCTAAATGATTTTCTTTCGTTAATGAGTGATGTCATTTTAAAATCGGGTGGAACTATTGACAAGTATGAAGGCGATGCAATTATAGCATTTTGGAATGCTCCTGTTGAAGTACAAAACCACGCTGCCGTTGCTCTTGAAGCAGCGCTCACATGTCAAAACATATTAAGTGCACACGAGCAAGCCTTTACAAAACGAACAGGCGGTCGCCCATTAAAAATGCGTATTGGTATTAACACAGGTATCGCTGTTGTGGGGAATATGGGCTCAAATAACAGATTTGACTATACCATGCTCGGCGATGCTGTCAACTTAAGTTCTCGGCTTGAAGGTATAAACAAACTATTTGGAACATATACACTCTGTTCTGAAGCTACAAAAAATGCTTGTGAAAAAGCAACTGACAAGATACGATTTAGAGAAATCGGACGCATCGCCGTTGTGGGAAAAAGCCAAGCAGTTACTGTGTATGAGCCATTCTTTGCTGAAGACTATAAAGCGCATGAAACAACATATACCCAATTTAAATCTGCATTAGATACCTTTTATGAAGGCGACCTTGACAAAGCGGCTTTGGCTTTTTCAAGCCTCAATGACCCAGTGGCTCAAAAGTACAAAGCCTTGTGCGAACGATATATACAGGAAGGAATAACAACTGAACAGGGCATTATACGCGCAACCGAAAAGTAAAAATACATCATGTTACATGTTTGACAATGAAAATCGTAATTTCAAAGGCTCCCAAAACTGTCTGCTTGACTTGACAAACCTACTTCTAGAGAGCAAGCAGTTGTCAGGTAGGCAGACAGTAAGACTATTTTTAGAGTTATCACATACAGATTACACTTGGATGTTTTTATAAACATTCCATGTAGTTTGTATGATTGTGTCAAGATCTGAATACTGAGGATTCCAACCTATTGTTTTGCGTGCATGTGCCGAAGTTGCACAAAGTGTAGCAGGGTCCCCATATCGGCGCTCAACAATGCGAGATGGTATCTTTTTTCCCGTAATACGACGCGCTGCTTCAAGTACTTGGAATACCGAAATTCCTGTTTCACTTCCCAAATTTACTTGCAGGTCGCATTTGTTTTGACTAATATATGCAAGAGCATCAACATGGGCCTTTGCTAAATCTGTCACATGTACATAATCGCGCACACACGAACCGTCAATAGTATTATAATCGTTCCCAAAAACTTGTAATTCATCTACACGCCCAACTGCCACTTCCATAATGCGTGGAATTAAGTTTTGCGGATTTTGCTCTAAGCCAGATGGTGTGCCATCAGGATCATAACCAGCAGCATTAAAATATCGCAATGCAGCAAAGTGCAAACCGCGTAATTTTGAATACCAAGTTAATACATTTTCAATTTCTAGTTTTGTAAACCCATAATAATTTTCAGGTTGCTTTGGATGGTTTTCATCAATAGGTAAATATTGTGGGCTACCGTAAATTGCAGCAGATGATGAAAATACAAAATGATTACACTGAAACTTTGTACAAGCATTCAATACATGAACGGTCGCAGCAATATTATTTGTGGAATACTTTTCCACCTTAACCATTGATTCCCCTGCTGCCTTACTCGCTGCTAAATATACAACAGCATCAAAGTTGTTAGAAAAAGCACGCTCTAGGTCAGCAATATTTCTCGTATCACCTGGAATAAATTCTGCTTGACTAAAAAGATTATCTAAACGCCCACTAGAAAGATTATCGAATACAGTAACTTTATGTGACGCTTCCAAAAGTTGTTTGACAACATGGCTACCAATGTAACCTGCTCCACCAATAACTAAAACTTTCATATCGTACACTATACTCAAAAGTAAAACTTTATACAAGTAAGCAAGGTTTAAAATATTCATTACAATTATACTGTGCGTATTTTAACTTGCAGTTTGCCTAGCAAACTTGCGCATAGTTTGTGCGTTCTCATTTCATTGCGAACGCACGCATGTTGGTGGTTCTGATTGAGCCAATCAGAACCACCAACATGTAATAGGAACAAATTTAATGCGTACCAAAGACAATAAGCAATCTGCACAAATAACATGACAGATTTAGGTTTTATTTTTTTTCAGCATTAGTTCGTTGCATTTTCATACTTTCAACTTTTTCGGTATTATAAAAACCTTCTTTCCAATTAAACTTAGAAGTGTCAGTCAAGCCTTCACTATTTAAGCAAGCAGAAAAAATAATTTTATAGTCACTTTTTTTTACAGATGTATGAGAAAAATCAAGTAAAAATTTTTGATAACCTTTTTTTTGTAATGTTGCAATTTTTTCAGTTATTGAAAATGGGCGCTCTGGTAATACAAAACTTTGAGATGGTGTCGAAAGTAAGCGGTACATATCGCCTGTCTTGTCACTCACCTGTGTAAAACTATATGTATCAGGTAATGGTTTGCGAATCCTAAATAAGGCTGGATAACTAAAGACAGTAATTATCGCATTATTACGAAGTTGTGTACCAAAATCCGTAAGCGTTGCTTCTAGGTTGTCAAAGGAATTTTCTAGTGGTGAAACAAAGGCTTTTAAATAATTTTCATGTAACCAACGCAATGCGAACCGATTAAACACATACAGATATGGACCTACCACGAGATTTGTTCCTGTATTCCGTAATAGCGATATGTGTGCAGGATTATTAACAATAAAGTTTTTGAACCCCGCATCTAAACATGCCTGTAAGTCTGCTTCAAGGCTTTCTAATTGTGCCTCGCTGACAAAGGGATCAAGTGAAATAAAGATTTCTGATTTAGCAAATGGTAAAACCTTTGTTTTGTCAACTAAATAGTTTCTCGTATCTTCATTGTAATTTATACATACCCGTTTTGGACGCATGTTCAAAAGATTATGTAAATCTTGTATAGAAGAAACCTGTACATAAAATCCATTCGGAATTTCTTTTTCATTTATAATTTGCTTTTTGTTCGACTTTGACTTTGAATGCGCACTAGATTCTGCTACCGTTACTTCAGAATCAAAAAAAAATGTTGTCATTTTTTGTTTTATTTTGGCAAATCTCTCTCTGTGCAAGTGCGGCTTTTTTGTAAAACGCTCAAGATTTTTAGGCAATATATCTGGATAGCGTTTTGTCATAGACTTAGTTTGCAAAAGATACACTGTATCACCAACTGAAAATCCAAGCGGTATTTCAAAAAAAGTTTTTCCATTTAATTCATATACCTGTTTTATCTTACAACTTTCTCTTTTTGTATCTTGTTTGTTATGCAGCCGTATAGAATCTCCAACTTCCGGCATAAAACCTTCTTCACTTGACAAACTCGCAAATTGTGTTTTGCCACTCTGCTCGGATAAGTCGTTGGGTTTATTCCGCTTGAGTTGTTTTTCCTCACTTGCAGAAGCCACACTTGCAATTTTCCCGATATATATTCCTGTTCCAGCACTTTGTTGTGGGTTTAGTGTTTTGTCAAGATTATTGTCAAGAAAAAGAAATGTAGTTTTTTTACGCGCAAAATCATTTTCTAAAATACGACGAGCATTTGTGAAAGCATCATGGCGGTTGTTTTGATAGTTGTCAAGCATATACCTATATGCTGATACAACCGTGCCCACATATTCGGCACTTTTCATTCGACCTTCAATTTTAAATGAACTTACTCCAGCATCAACTAACTCAGGAATAAACTCTAATAGTTGCAAATCGTATGGAGAAAAAAAGTAACCTGAAATTTTTTTTTCACTGTTTTCAACCGTATATAATCGTCTACAGGCTTGAGTACACATGCCCCGATTTGCAGACTTGCCACCTAAAAAACTAGAAAACAAACAAATCCCAGATTCACTAATACAAAGCGCACCATGTACAAAAACCTCTAATTCGCAAGATGTATTTTTTTTAATTGTTCTAATTTCATCAAGCGAAAGTTCACGAGCAAGAACAACGCGTGAAATTCCTGACCGACTCATTGCATTTGCGGCTTTACTACTAGCGATATTCATCTGAGTAGAGGCATGTAGTTTAAGGCGTGGAAAAAAATCTCTCACCAACTGTACTAAACCGAGATCTTGAACAATCAACGCATCAGGTCCAACTTCTTGCAAAAATTGCAAAATTGAAAACATTGACACCAGTTCATCTTCAGTTATCACCGTGTTTAAAGTAACATATATTTTTTTTCCACGCTTGTGTACCATTTCAACAGCCGCCTGAAATTGCGACCATGAAAAATTGGTTGAACGCATACGGGCATTAAATGTTTTCAAACCTAAATAAACTGCATCAGCGCCTTCGTTAATAGCAGCATTCAGTGTTTCGACACTTCCGCATGGTGCTAACAATTCTACCATAATCTCTCCATTCGCTTCAAAGATATGTCAATACAATCATAAAAGCAATACTGTAAAAACCCCCACAATTCAATGCGACAAGGAGCAAAACATCAGTTTTGGGACTTGTCGCATTGCGTGCGCAGTATGCGCACATCCTAATAAGCGAGTTTCTTCATCGCAAGGAAACTCAAGGAAGAAACTCGGCGGTTTAAAACGGCACGCCTTTTTCAGTGCCATTTTTAACCCTAGTTTAAATTTAAAAATCCATATTTGTTGTTTTTTTTCTACAGTCCGGACACAAGTAATTAATCTTTAAATCATACGAAATAACATGTTCACCAATTTGAGCTTCTAAGTCTTGTGTAATATCTGACAAACGAATATCAATTAATTTGCCACATACTTTACAGCAAAGATGGTCATGTTTTTCCACCCGATCAAATCTATCACAAAAACCTTCAACAGGAATTCTTTTTATCAAACCCTTTGCACAAAGAAATTTTAAGCTATTATACACTGTCGCTAAGACCATCCTGTGTTTTTCAGCCTTTAACTTTAAAAAAATCTCTTCTGCAGTAGGATGCTCGCATGTTCCGTTTATAATCTGTAAAATAATTTCAGCATTTTTAGTCATAATTTTCCCACCTTTTACCTCAAATGTTCTATTGTACCATAAAGATAAAAATTTTCAAGATAGGATTTATTTTAATATTATTTCTAAAAATGTTCTTTTTACAGATATGTAAAAATTGTATACATCGGACTATCTGTCAACAGAACAGGGACAGCCAGATGATTTTAGAAAACTCATCTTTATTAAGAGAGGGGGGATTAATTTTTTGTCAGACATAGCATGGGTCTTGACATTAAGATGTGAATACTTAATAATGAGAGTACATGTACGAGTGATTGGCTTATAAAACCTCTCATCAAAAGACTTGCATTTTTGTTGCTAGTAACAGTAGTATCAGTCAAGACACTACGCATATAAATAATTTTTATGACCTATTGGGAAATTAAGTACATATCATTGTCATGTAACAAAAGAGCACTTCTAAAAACTATACCCGACTAGCGAAGCATCTCGATGAGTTTTTAGAGGTCCCCAAAAGAATAAAATAATATGAGGAGCATATATGAAATATAATGATATAGTAAAAAATTCAGAAATATTGGCTTATTATGAAAAGGGAAATGCGATACTGGAAGAATTGGGATATACCGATCATTCTGTAGCACATACAATGCTTGTTGCCGAAAAAGCGGCTGAAGTATTGCGCGCCTTTGGTTATAGTGAAATCGAAACTGAACTTGCACGCATTGCAGGATTTATGCACGACATTGGGAATGCAGTAAACCGTAATCACCATGCAGAATATGGGGCAATTCTCGCAAATGAAATTCTAAAGGAAACTGATATGTCCATTCAGGATAGGGTGTTAGTTGTATCTGCCATCGCAAACCATGATGAATCCACCGGAGTCGCATCGGATCCAGTAACAGCAGCAGTAATCATAGCAGATAAAACTGATGTACGAAGAACTCGTGTAAGACAGAAAGACCCAATACTATTTGACATACATGACCGTGTCAACTATGCAGTTACTAATAACAGACTAGAATACGATACTGCGAATAAAAAAATTATTCTTCACTTAACCATTGATGAAAATACCTGTACTATGTACGATTACTTTGACATATTTCTTGGGCGCATGACAATGTGCTCTCGTGCTGCACGGGTGCTCGGAACTAACTTTTCATTAAAGGTAAATGGACAGAAAGTTTTATAAAGCAGGTATAAAAAGGCACCTACACTGTTTTGAAATGTAAGCCGACAATACACTGGGATCTTGACACTCAAAACACACACGCATACATCATCATGTTATAAAAGATTAGCTCATACAAAACCACACTTATGATGATGTATGACAGTATTATCAGGTTATAATTATGTCAAGCAGTTTTATTTTTTAAACGATTTTAACTCTATAATCTTGTCACGCAAAATAGCGGCTTGCTCATACATAAGCATATCGGCATATTCTGCCATCTGCTTTTCAAGTTTAGCTATAAGTTTTTTGCGCTCATTTCCGTTAAAGATATTATGAGAATTTAAAATAGGTTCAAGTTCGTCCGTTACCGCTTCTGCCTTTGTTTCATTTTCACGCACCAAAATATCAGTAATTGCCTTTGTAATTGTTTTTGGCGTAATATGGTGTTCCTTATTGTAGCGTTCTTGAATTGAGCGGCGACGGTTTGTTTCGGTAATTGCTTCTTTCATCGCATCACTGATACGGTCTGCATAAAGAATAACCTTCCCTTCGGCATTGCGCGCCGCTCGCCCGATTATCTGGATAAGGCTTGTCGTAGAGCGCAAAAAACCAATCTTGTCAGCATCTAAAATTCCTATAAACGAAACTTCAGGCAAATCAATTCCCTCACGCAAAAGATTAATACCAACGAGTACATCAAATTCACCATTCCGTAAACCTTTCAAAATTTCAACTCGCTCGATAGTTTCAACTTCGCTATGAATGTATTTGACCTTTAAGTTAAGTGAAAGCAAATATTCAGTCAAGTCTTCCGCCATTTTTTTTGTAAGTGTCAAAAGCAAACTTCGCTCACCACGGGCAATGCGTTCAGTTACTTCCCTGTATATGTCCTCCATTTGCCCTTCGCTCGTATGTACTTCTAGGATAGGGTCTAGCAAACCTGTCGGGCGTATAAGTTGTTCTACAACTTGTGTTGACTTTGCCACCTCTGTTTTACCAGGTGTTGCCGAAACAAAAATCGCTTGTTTGATTTTCGCTTCAAATTCGGCAATCTTGAGTGGTCGATTGTCAAGTGCAGATGGCAAGCGAAACCCGAAATTCACTAAGTTTTGTTTTCTACTACGGTCCCCCTCATACATACCACCTACTTGAGGGAGCGTAACATGACTTTCATCTAAAAAGACAATAAAGTCATCAGGAAAATAGTGAAATAATGTAGCAGGTGGCTCACCAGGTTTTCGATTCGCAATAGGTGCTGAATAATTTTCAATGCCTGGGCAATAACCCATTTCAGCAAGCATTTCCAAATCGTATTCGGTACGAGTTTTCAGCCGCTCAGCTTCTAGTATACTTCCTGCCTGCCTCAACTCTTGTAACCTATCATCTAACTGTTTACGAATACGACCTATTGCATTAGGGATTGCATCTTCAGGCATGACAAAATGCTTTGCAGGATATATCGTAAGTTCATCGTAGTCAGCTACTATTTCGTGTGTCAATGGATTAAATTTTTTTATCGAAGTAATTGTTTCCCAATCAAACTCAACACGATATGCTTCTTCCAAATATGCAGGAAATATTTCTATAACATCTCCTTTACTCCGATAGCGCCCTCGTTCAAGAACATCATCATTTCGCTCATATTGAAGTGCCGTAAGTTGACGCTTCAAGACAGCAGGTTCCATGTCAATATTTTTGTCAATATGTATTCGTAAATCTTTCCATGTTTCTGGTAGTCCTAATCCGTAAATGCACGAAACAGTTGCTACAACAATAACATCGCGGCGCTCCATTAAACTAAAAGTTGCACGCAATCTCATTCTATCTATTTCATCATTTATAGATGCGTCCTTTTCAATGTACAAGTCGCGTGCCGGCACATACGCTTCCGGTTGGTAGTAATCGTAATATGATACAAAATACTCTACCGCATTATGAGGAAAAAAGTTTTTAAATTCGCTATACAACTGTGCAGATAATGTTTTATTATGACTGATAATTAAGGTCGGGCGCTGAACTCGTTCTATAATGTTCGCCATCGTAAATGTTTTCCCAGAACCAGTTACCCCCTTGAGTGTTTGGTACCGGTCACCACGCAGGATACCCTGTGCTAGTGCATCTATTGCTGTAATTTGATCGCCTGAAGGTGCATACTCAGACACTAATTGAAATTTTCGCATAGTGCTCAGTATACACCGAAATGACATTTTATAAAAGACAGTAGAAGATACCTTTTTATCTGTTTTTTTTGGTTTTAAAACCATTTTTCACAATTATAGGCTCGTTCTATATGACCTAAAATTACATGACAAAAAACAAAAGCATTTCCTTTAAAAATTTTCATATCGTTAGTGAAACGATATATCACTACTCAACTTGTGGGATTAATTCTGCAAGTTTTAAAAGTTCTTCTTTTGAAAGACTAATTCCCTTACCCATTTTTTGATGGTCCGGCGACCAAGACCGTATGTCATACTTTACTGGTCGACCATTCCAGGATATTGCATTTAACTCAACCGTCCAACCAGTTTTTGAAGTTGAAAGGACACCATAGTTTTTTTCAATAGTATATGAAAATTCATCCGACATAAAAACTCCTTAAAATAAAATAATATATATTTTAGTTTTTTATTTCAAGTTTTAAAATATTTCTATAAATAACATATAAAAAAACATCAGCAAAAAACCATGTAGGAAAAATAAAAAACGAATAGAGTGCTAAAGGGCGTAAAAAAATGACAAACACAAAAACACCAAAACTTATCAGTGGGGCCTTTAAAAATACCATAAACGAACGAGAAAAACTCTGTACAAAAGATTTATCAACTGATATTAGAGCAGGTTCTAAAAATAAAAAAAATATATGAACAACAAAAGTAAAAAAAAGCATACATACACAGAGCCAAAAATGTGAAACAAAAAGTCTGATACACTGTAAAAAAAACGCTATTAAAAAAAACTTGATACTTGCATAACAAAACGAGCGTACTATATGTGTTTTTATACAGTGATAAAGAGGCTCTTTTTCAATAAAATAGTGAAGTAAAATATACGAAACCAGATAAAGTAAAAAAAACTGAAGAGCCTTTAAGATATTCGCATATACAAGAGAAAACTTTGCCAAGATAAATAAGCCAAAAAATAAACAAACAAGTAAAAAATAAAAAAAACTTATAAACCAAAATAACGACTGCTGCATGCGTATCATGCTAAAAACTTCTTTGAAAGAACCTTTGACCATACAAAAACTATACTCACTAATTGATTTTTAATCAACAATCGCACAGCAAGAAACACTGAAGTCTATTTCCTTATAGCTCACGCCTACCACACACAGCACATTCACACAAACTTGGTTATATGGAGTGCATACCAAATTACCCTACCTATAGTATACATAAAATATGGAGAATATCTAAATTTGACTTTTTTCTGTTTTTTTGGTATATTTTCAAACATGACAATACAAAAAATAACTTGGAAAGAAGATTTAAATGTGGGTTATTCGCTTATTGATGGTCATCATAAAAAGTTGGTTTCACTCATAAATGAATTAACAACCGTTTTAGCAAGTCCACCTGATATAGCCAAAAAGAATATAGGTAAAGTTCTCAAGAGCATTATTGACTACACTATATATCACTTTACCGCAGAAGAAGCTGTCATGCGTCGGTACAAATATCCAAAATACGAAGAACATAAAAAAATACATGACGACTTTGTTGCAACCATGCAACATTCCCAAATCCCGTTACTATCTGGAGATATACAAAAAGGAATTGAATTTTATAACTTTCTCTGCGTTTGGCTTTTGGACCATATTGCTGTTACAGATAAAATGTGGGCAGAATTTATTCGTGAAAACTATCCTGACGCACAAATAGAATAAGAACATATCTAAAAATTGAATTATTGAAAAGTGATAAAATTATTAAGAGATTCTCTCAAAGCTTTAAAGTATGCGTTGCCAAAATGAACCGCGCTTTTCAAAATTCATTTTTTGCAAATAGGCTTTGTGATGTTCTTCTGGTCCATAATACAAAACCTTTTTTATTCCGCTTGCTTTAAACTGCTCCATCATATACGAGCCAATCGAATAGTCGCGGTACTGGGGGATTGAATAGTCCAAAAGAAGTTCCAATCCCTCATCTGTATTTTTACCTATTACCATAGCGGCAGGACTTCCCTCACAACAAACTATGTATCCTGTGTTCATTGCCGAAAAGTCAAGTGAAATACCCGGAAAACATGTTTGAATATCGGATGAATACATACCCAGCAAATACTGTAAAAATGAATTATCTTTATCAACGGGAACTAATTCATATACACGCTTTGCATGTTTTATCTTTATCAAAAATCGTATATTTATAATCACAAGACAGAGATTCATAATCGCAGTGGGATACGAATGTATAATGAGCGCATATACAAAAAAAATAAAGCCCCCAATCGAATTCACCAAGCGCAACTTGACAACTGAAGACATTAAAAAAGAAACTAATACCAATGCCGAGCCTAGATACCCAACCATTTCTATAATTATACTCGTATTCATGCGGAAATCCTTTTTTGCTACTCTTCCGTTTTTACATCTGTCGTAGCTACTTCTGTTTCTTGTTCACCATTGTTCAAAATAAGTTCCAATACCGTAAAGAAAATAATAATCGCCATAGGTCCTAAAATTACTCCTTTAAAACCTAAGACTTTTACACCACCAAGCAACGAAAAGAAAATAAGCAACGGATGAATTTTTATTGTGTCTTTCAAAATAAGAGGTCGCAAGATATTATCTAAAAGACTTATAACGGTACCTGCAACTATAAAAAACAAAATACCCTTTACTTTGCTCACCGTAAAAAAAATCACAATAGCAATGGGCACCCAAATAATACCGCTCCCTATCAATGGTATAAATGAGCCAAAAAAAGTTCCCACTGCCAAGAGAACTGAACCTTCAACCCTAAAAATTGTAAACACGAGAAGCGCAGCACTTGCTTGATATAAAGCAACCAATAACAAGCCAAAAACCAACTGCGAAACACTTTCAGTAAATTTTGCAACAATACGGTTCATGGACGAATGTTCAATGGGTATTGCTTGACGCAGTAAATTTGTCAAGTATGTTCCATCTACATAAAAAAAATACAACGAAAAGCATACAAACACAAGCGAAATTAAAAAAGCACCTGCTGACTTGACAAGATTTTGACCGATATTAAAAATCGTATTTGTATACTTAGAGAGATTTTCAAACAAAATGCTCTTTATGTCAAAATGCCGTAAGTCAATTCCTTTGTTTGTAAAATCATAAATGCTTTCTGTTATATTTTCAAAAAGTGCGTCAATACTTGCAAGTAATGAAACATCTTCCCCTTGTGGAGTGGCATACAGTAAGAGGTGCCGCAGTTTGTCTGTCAAGCTAATACATTGTCTTAATACCAAAAACAAAAAAAATAATAAAATAGCAGATATTAAAACAACAGTTGTAACAGCAAAAACACCAGCAAGGAGTTTACACTTTAGACTAAACGCTTTTCCGTCTGGGTTCAGTTTTGACACAATAGTCTTATACAAAGGGACACACATAATATACAAAATGACAGACCAAAATAGAACCGTCGTATATGGTGAAAAAATAGCAATAAGCAACATCACCAATAAGCCTAAAATGACAAAGAGCAAAATATTCTGTAATGCAGATTTATTCAAAATAGATACTTCCCTTATTTTTAGCAGAGCGATATGACTCAAGCCGTTTAAAATATTTTACAGTGCCAAACTTTAATTCGTCGCAGGCATCTTCATCGCAAACCAATATTCCGCGCTCGTGCATTTGCAAAGCGGAAACGGTCCACAAGTGATTTACCCCATCCTCAACCGCATGGTATACTGCTTGAGCCTTTGCCTGTCCTGTAGCCATAATGATCACTTCGTTAGCGTCCATGACAGTTTGCACCCCAACAGTTAAAGCCTCTGTTGGCACGAGCGACAAGTCATTATTAAAAAATCGTGAATTCATTTGAATTGTACTATATGCGAGTTGACGGCAGCCAGTACGAGAAGCCAGTGATGTTCCCGGCTCGTTAAACGCAATATGTCCGTCCGCACCAACCCCACCTAAAAACAAATCAATGCCACCATTTTCCAAAATTGCTTTTTCGTAATTATCACATTCTTGTTTTACATCAGTTGCTCGACCATTCAAAATATGAACATGTTCCTGTTGAATATCTATGTGTTTAAAAAAGTTTTCCCACATAAAGTAATGATAGCTTTGTTCGTGTTTCGAATCTAAACCGACATATTCGTCCATGTTAAAAGTAACAACATCCTTAAACGAAACAGTTCCCTTTTTATAGTGTTCAATCAAACACTCATATACCCCAAGTGGAGTTGAGCCCGTCGGTAATCCCAATACAAAATGCTTTTTTTTATCAGGTACAAAAGCATTAATTCGAGCAATAATATAATCTGCTACAAAGCAACAAGCAGCATGATACGAATCCTTAATTACAACACGCATATAAATATCCAAAATAGTAATATGTATCGAGAGTATTATTTTTTACGAAAAAGTCAAGATAAAAATAAAAGTAGTTTCTGCTCTATGTACAAGTGGTCTCACCTGCTTAACTTGCTTATTATTCACCTATGCTTATAGGTTAAAAGTAGGGGCAGTAGGAAGTTTTAGAGGTTCCCTAAATATTAAAATGCTTACAAGCAAGTCCTGCGGCTTCTTGTTCGGCGTCTTTTTTACTCTTACCAACGCAGGGGCCGAATGTCTTTCCTGCAATATAAAGAGAAACCCAAAAGGTCAAATCGTGGTCAGGTCCATCGGTTTTTTCGACAGTGTACTTGGGAAGTTCCTTAAATCTTCTTTGTGCGACTTCCTGTAGACGAGATTTAAAATCTTCATAACGCCTATGCTCAACAACCAACTGTAATTGCTTTCGTATAATTCTACCGACAAAAGCTTCCACGCTTTTAAAACCGCTGTCCAAATACAAGGCCCCTATGATTGCTTCAAGTGCATCTGCTAAAATGGCTTTTTTTGCTTTTCCTCCTGACATTTCTTCGCCCTTCCCTAAAAGGAGGTATTCAGATATATGCAAGTCAAGGGCAATCGCTGCAAGAGAATCTTCTGAAACTATGGCGGCCTTTAAACGAGCGAGGTCCCCCTCGCTGTAGTTTTGAAACTGTTTAAATATAATGCTTGCGACAATCAGTCCCAGTACCGAATCACCTAAAAACTCTAAGCGCTCGTTACTATCGTTATGCTTTTTTACTGAAGACTTGTGTTTAAAAGCACAATCGAGCAAAGACAGGTTTTTGAACCTTATCCCCGCTCGCTTTTGAAATACTTGCAAGTCTTTTTTTCGCTCGTTAGAAATGTTTCGACTAAACAAAAACACAAAACTTACAAAACCAAGTGCTAGAGTTGCGACTTCAAAAATTCGTATGCGTCTTTTACTGTTTCAAACTCATTTGCCTTTTCATCAGGAATTGACACACCTAACTCTTCTTCGATAGCGTAAACCAACTCATATGTATCCAAACTATCGGCACCCAAATCTTGTCTAAACGAAGATTCAAGGGTAATTTTTGATTCATCTATCTCTAGCTTTTCAGCAATTAGCTTTTTCATTCGGTCAAATAGTTCTTCCATAAAACAACTCCTCATCAAGAAACTAAGCTACTTGTTACGCACTTATCTTCCCAAATTATAATGTCTGTGGGTCAGCAACTTGGCGGCCTTTATAAAAGCCACACTTAGGACAAACCCTATGGGGCATAATTAAGTTACCGCACGACTTACATTCAATTAATTTAGGAGCAGCAAGTCGCATATTTATTCCGCGTCGGCGTCTTGTTCTAGCCTTTGACGTATTCGCTCTAGGTACTGCCATAAAAACCTCCAAGGTAAATGTAGCAGTACTATATCCAAAACCACTCAAAAAGTCAAGTACTTTTAAATAATATTTTAGGCAATCTCTCAAAACTCAAAAGTTTCCCATTGCATTTTAGAGCGCAAAGCCTCATTTTTATCAAAAATGTACAGTGTTTTATCACGGAAATCAAGTTTTAATATGAACAACTAGTTTACTTAAATTACATAGTGCATAACCGAGAACTTATTACTCTAAGGCGGGTTCTTAGGGCTCAAGTTGGCCTAAGTCCTGAATGCCAACTTGCCGTAGTTCCGCGTTTTAGGAAGGTAAGGGTCCCTAAGGGAAAGCACCAACAAGCAAACCCGTCTACTCAGGATGTAGACGGTGCGTAAGCGCGAGAATTAAAAATGTGCAGAATTTGTTTTTAATTCTCGGGCTAAAGTTATATATTAAAAATATCAGATTTGCTTAAATTCCATAGGACATAACTAGGAACTTATTACTCTAAGGTGGGTTCTTTAGGG
>JAFTEH010000085.1 GCA_017453745.1 Spirochaetaceae bacterium | reverse complement strand
GCGGCACTACTAACCAGTTGCGTGATGGATTTAAGCAACTGGCAAGTTGGCATTCAGGATTTAAGCCAACTTGATCCCTAAGAACCCGTCTGAAAGTAATAAGTTCTCAGTTATGCACTATGTAATTTAAGTAAAGCTGATATTTTTAATACATAAGGGAACCTCTAAAAACTTCAGTTTTTAGAGGTGTCTTTGAAAATGCGAGTATTGGAGCCTTGTAATGTCAAGGCTCCAATACTCGGCGAACATCTAAAAACTTTTTAAATTTTGAGTTTTTAGATGTGCCTGTAACTTTTGGTACTTATCTATAAATTAGTCAAGATTAGCTCGTAAACTAGTCGTTCATATTAAAAATTGATTTCCGTGATACTACGCTTATATGCTGTCAAACAAACTGACAAAATCGCCTGTTGCGCTCAATATTAGATGGTCGAGTACAGGGATGCCCAACAGTTCCCCTACTTCAATAAGCCGTTTTGTCAAGGTAATATCTTCTTCAGAAGGAATCAGTTTACCTGATGGGTGGTTATGAGCAACAATAATAGCAGCGGCTCTGTCAGTGATGGGATCTGCAAAGACTTCTCGCGGATGTACTATTGTGCGGTTTATTGTTCCTACAGACACCACTCTGATGCCGAGTATCTCGTGTGCGCCACTTAATGATACACATAAAAATGTTTCTTGTCGGCGCACCGCATAATGCAATAAAAAAGGAATTAATTCTGATGGGTTAGAAATCTTTGAGCCTTGTAGACAAAAAAAGCGACGCCCCAGTTCTAAGGCTGCCAAAATCGTACATAGTTTGCCCTCCCCAATCCCCGATATTTTTTTTAGTTGCTCTTTTGCTGTGTATGTATTACTTGTGTCAAGAGCATCCATTACTTCTGTAGCTAAAGTCGCCACAGTCTTTTTCGGTGTACCGGTATGTAAAAGTACTGCAATCAACTGTTCATCACTCAAACTTTCTGGACCGCGTGCGAGGAGTCGCTCCCGAAAATCAGGTTTTAGTGCAAAGCGACTGCAGGCGTCTTTTTCCATTCCTTTAATGTCAATGTTCGCAAGTAAAGGCATGTGAGCAATTTTTTCTTTACGCATAGCCACTATTATTCAATAAATGACAAAACGGCACAAAGCGGTAAGTGGTCAGAATAGCCTCCACCATTTTGAAGCCGAAACTCATTAGGGCGCCCATTATCTCGAATGAGCGGTTTTACTGCAACAGGTGCAAAATCAACTAATTCTAGGGCATTTCCATCGCGTAAGTTATGAGAAAAAAATATATGATCTATATCTTCCCAACTTTCATTATAATAGTAAGAACCTTGAATCCCATAAAATGAATAAGTCGGAACTTCAAGTTGCCATACATCCTGTAGATTTTCCATTGGGTCAAACTCGGCACCTTGCTGGTTAAAATCGCCACAGATTAAAACATAAGCGTCTTTGTCATCTGCAAAAACAGCCTTTACTTGCTTCAATAATTGCTCCTGTTGCGCTTTACGCACCACTTCTGTGTTATCGCCCTTTTTTGATTTCCAATGTATTCCAAAAATAGTAATATGTTGTTTGGTATTCCCGAGATTTATTTCAACAGTTGCCTTAACCAATGGGCGCAATCCTGAGGTACTAAATCGTGTATTTGTTAGTTTAAATTGCTCATAACTAACAACAGGAAACTTAGAAAAAATTGCAGTAGAAAAATTTCCTGAGCCAGTAGGCGGAAAAAACACAGCGTTTTTATATCCTTCGCCTTCGGAAAAGAGTTTCGCAAAATCTTCTATAACGCGCTCTGATTCTATTTCTTGAATGACAAAAATATCGGGCATACGGTTTTTTCCGCCCCCAAGTGTTTCAACCGAAATTTCGCCGACTTGTCGTAAGCGCTCCAAGCGTTTTTTGTATGTTTCTGCTGACCACTTTGTTTTGTTACCTTTAAATTCGGAAAACTCACGCCCATCTTCGATTGCATCAAAAAAGGTTTGGGCATTATAGGTGACACAGTAAATTGATTCTTTAGCTGAAAAAACAGTTGAATCAATCACTAACTGGGTACAGTGGTTGCAGGAAGTTATACAACATATACCAACAAGAGAAAAAAAGAATTGTATTATTGACTTCATAGATACTCCTCTCACTATATGGCTTTACTCATTTCACAGTTTCTAATATAAAGATATGTAAAAAAAAGATAAGTGTTACAATTTTTATTTACAAAGGTGGTAAACATCGCATTTTTAAAGTTATGAGGTCTTTAGAGATTTCCTTTTATTTTGGGTCAGGGGAATTATAAGGTATGCCTCATGCACCCCTTATTTTAAAATACAGGGCCGTCTGTTAGTATACACAAGCAGATACAAGCGCAGTTGCTTGCGTGTAACCTACTAGATTTTTCTTGTAATGTTCTGATAATTGAGCGTATGAAAAAGGATAATTCTATTTATATCGTGGGCGCAGGTCTTGCAGGAACGACAATAGCACAACAACTTATTGACAAAAAGGTTTTTGGGATGCCCGTTGCTTTTTTAGATGATGATCCTGCAAAGATTGGGAGCAAGGTGTACGGTATTCCTGTTTTAGGACCTATTAGTAAGGCTTCTGAATTGGTACAGCCTGAAAAAAATGCGGAAGTTCTTATTGCGATTCCTTCGATTCAAATAGAGCGCTTGCAAGAAATATATATGAGCATAAAAAGTGCAGGCTTTACGAAAATTAAAATCCTTCCTACTCTTTCGCAAATTATAGACGGAACGGCGCACTTAGTGCAAGCGCGAGACATTAACCCAGAAGACTTACTCGGACGCACACCCATAACGATAAAACTCACCCGAACCCTTTCGTATCTACGCGGAAAACGAGTACTTATCACTGGCGCTGGGGGCTCTATCGGAAGTGAACTTGCGCGGCAGCTTTTGTCAGGGGGCGCCGAGCGCTTATACCTTTTAGGGCATGGCGAAAACTCTATTTACCACATTCACAAAGAACTCCAGAGGCTGCAAGAAGGAGGTGTTGGCGAACAAGCTATCATCGTCCCAATTATTGGGGATATAAAGGATGCCGACTACCTTGACTATATTTTGAGCAAGTTAAACTGTGATGTGGTTTTTCATACGGCAGCCTATAAACATGTTCCGCTTATGCAAGAAAACCCCGTAGCCGTCATTCACAACAATGTACTCGGTATGAAGTATTTACTTGATGCAAGCCTTAAACACAATGTTAAACGATTTGTGCTTATTTCTACTGACAAGGCTGTTTCACCTGTTTCTGTATACGGGCTTTCAAAGTACTTATGTGAAAAACTATTATTAGAAGCAGCCCAAAAAGCAAAGGCTTGCAAACAAGGGGCTTATATGTTTGTGCGTTTTGGGAATGTGCTCGGCTCACGAGGCTCGATTTTTCCGCTTTTTGTAGACCAAATCAAAAATGGGGGACCAGTGACGGTTACCGATAAACGAATGGAGCGCTATTTTATGACAATTCCTGAAGCCTGCTCGCTCATTTTACAAACAGCAGGGGTCGGTGAAAATGCTCAATCCTATTTGCTCGATATGGGTGAACCGATGAATATATACGAAACAGCAAAACAACTGATTCGCTATTTTGGCTATGAACCTGAAATTGATATACCAATAAAAATAATCGGAATGCGAGCAGGCGAACGGTTGACAGAAGAACTCATAGCAAAAGACGAAAAAATAGAAAAAACCGACTACCCAAAAATAAATAGAATTTTATCAAATACTAATACATCTATGAATCTAAACCCATTGCTTGACAGTTTACATCCTATATGTTACAAGGTTAGTGGAAAAGAACATCTTTATCGAAACAAAGAAGAACTCCTTACAATACTTGAAAACCAATTCGGAAATATACGGTAATAGGCTAAGACCAAAAATATTATTCTAAAAACCTTGACACAATAGAAAAAAAGAATAAAATCGGTTTTGTTAGGAGTTACAATGTCAGACTTTTTATCTGATGCGGATTTTGAGCGGTTTAAAACATTAATTTATGACGCAAGTGGCATTACTTTTTCAGAGGTAAACCGCTCTATTTTAGAAAGTAGGATACGAGAAATTTTACGCAATAAAAAACTCGAAACTACACAGCAGTTTTATGAAATGGTTCAAAAAGACCAAGAAGTGCTCAAAGAATTTTTAGATTCTGTTACAACAAATCTCACTCGTTTTTTTAGAAATATGCCTCATTTTGAAGCATTGCAGCACTATATTATACCTGAATTAGTTAAAATCAAATCTCTTACAAAAAGAATAAAAGTATGGAGTGCAGGTTGCTCGACAGGCGAAGAACCCTACACTATCGCTATGGTACTACATCGGCACTTACCACCAGATTATACCTTTGATATTATTGCTTCAGACCTTTCGCTGCGCACATTGATGGTTGCAAAGCAAGGCATTTATGATGAATCGCGTATACAAGGGGTGCCTGACGACTACTTACGACAATATTTTACGCAAAATGGTAATAGCTATCAAGTCAACAAAGAAATTATGGATCGTATTCAATTCGACTACCATAACCTAAAATATGATTCCAAGCGTACCGATTTTGATATTGTTTTTTGTCGTAATGTGCTCATATATTTTGATGAAGCAGCTCAAAAAGAAGTAATCGCTAAATTTTGGAAAACAATGACTCCTCATTCGTTTTTGTTTATCGGACATTCAGAATCTCTTTTTGGCATGGATACCGGTTTTACCTTTTTAAAAACCGACTGGACATGCCTTTATGAAAAGAATATAAATAACACAAAAAGTAATTAGGTAAAGTATGGCAGATATTTCAGTTTTAATAGTTGATGACTCGGCTCTTATGCGTAATCTCATAGGACGCATAATCGAAAACACAGATGGATTAACGATAGCCGATAAGGCTATGAATGGGAGGTTTGCATTGCAGAAACTAGAGCGATGTAAACCAGATATAATTATTCTTGACCTTGAAATGCCCGAAATGGGTGGACTTGAATTTCTTCAAGAACGAAAAAGGCTCGGGATTGACATTCCAGTGATTGTCCTTTCAAGTATAACCATTAGTGGTGCCCATGTTACTATGGAATGCCTAACGGCAGGGGCAAGCGACTTTGTAACAAAACCAAACGGTTCTTCGTCTTTGAATATACAGGATGTTGCAGAAGAGCTAACCGAAAAGATTTTTGCCTATGGTAAAAAATACCAACTCAAAAAATATAGGGGCGAACATAAGGAAATTCCTCAAGGTTTACAAAACCAGTATAGTGTCAATATTGACAAGTATAAACAACAGCGACGAGCAGAACATAAAATAAAATCAAGTGTTTCGGCACAACCGCGTCAACACATACAGCCACTCCGTGAGCATGGAGCGATTAACTTAATTGCTATTGGTATTTCTACGGGTGGTCCTAATGCCTTGCGTCATGTATTTGCGCATCTTTCTGGGGACATACAGCAACCAATGCTCGTTGTACAACACATGCCCCCTGGTTTTACCCTTGAATTTGCCAATAGCCTAAACAAAATATGCCCACTTGAAGTAAAAGAGGCATCTGATGGGGATATTCTAAAACAGGGACGCATTTTAATAGCACCTGGGGGAAAACATATTTTACTTGAAAGGAAGAGCCTTGCTACTGTCGTGCGCACAACTGAAACAGCCCCTGAAAATGGGCATAGACCAAGTGTAGATGTGCTTTTCCGTTCAGTTGCAGAACTGTATCAAAATAATAGTCTCGCCGTTATTATGACGGGTATGGGAAAAGATGGTGCGCAAGGCATTTGTGAAATATATCGTCAAGGCTCAATCACTCTGGGGCAAGACGAATCGTCTAGTATTGTATACGGTATGCCACGCGTTGCTTATGAAATGGGCGGTATAACAGAACAAGTTTCACTGGAAAATATGGCTGAAACTATCAATAAGTACGCTTTGAATAATATTTTATGCAATTAGTATTGACAGGTTTTCATGCCATTGAAGAAGCAGTAAAGCACGCAAAAGACAAAACGCCCGCAAAAGACTTTTGCCTGTATTACGGTGACACCCCTGGCATTCGGACAAAAAAAATACTAGAGCAGGCAAGCCAAAAAAAACTAGCCAGTCAAAAAGTGAGTACATCTGAACTTGACGCACTGGTAAACCATCTCCCTGAACTTTTGCAAAATCATAGGGGGCTTGTTTTAGTGTACAAGGAAAACCAAGCACTTGTCAATATCGAAACTTTTTTAGCTTCAGTTGAAGATAAGCCGACAGTGACAGTTGCCATTTTGAGTCAAATAATAGACCCACACAATGTCGGTGCTATAGTACGGAGTGCTGACCAATTTGGACTTGACGCTATTATAGTCGGTGAGCATAAAAGCGCAGGGGACTATGCCACAATCGCAAAAATCAGTAGTGGGGCAAGTAAGTTTGTTCCCATTATTGTTGTAAAAAACATAAACCGAGTCGCCGAAACCCTAAAGGAAAAAAACTTTTGGCTTTATGGAGCTGACTTGACAGGAGAAGCTCTGCCCTTAGTTGAGTTTGCGGAACGCTCCTGTATTATCTTGGGCAGCGAAGCGACAGGCATAGCAAAAAGTCTCAAAGATAAAGTAGACATCTTTGTAACAATTCCGACTTGTGGGCATGTCGATAGCCTTAATGTATCAAATGCAGCCGCTATCGTGTTTTATGAACGATTTAGAAAACGACCAAAGTAGCACAAAAACCTCTGCCTCTCGTCTACCTGTCGCTTGCCCCATACAAACGCTGCTGTCGGGTAATACTGCTGTCGGGTAAGGCAAGGAGGAGGTCAAGTCGGACCGTTTGTTTTTAGAGTTGCTTTGTGGCGATTGCCTAACATACGATGGGAGTAAATGCTTTGCGTACACACCTTTTACATAACGGAAACAAACATGGGAAATCAAATCGGAACTGAAGGCGAAAAAGTTATTGCCCAGCACCTTCAGCAAAAAGGCTATACGCTCCTTGTGCGCAATTACCGAGGCAAGCGAGGCGAAATAGACTTAATAGCAAAAAAAAATAATACCGTGCACTTTATTGAAGTAAAAACAATGTTACATATATCGTGGGAAAACATTTCCTATATAGTTGATATAAAAAAACAGAGAAAAATAACACAAACTGCTAAACAATTTATACTAGAAAATCGACAATATAATAGTATGGATATGCAATTTGATGTAGCGATTTTATTAACAAACCCTTTTTTACAAATACAACCTGATATTATGTTTATAGAAAATGCTTTTGGAGAACGAAATGACTAAACGAAATACAAAAAAAAGTTTATTATGTAGAGAAAACACCAAAAAGTGCTCGCTTGCCAACTTAAAGATGGATATTTCTTCCCAAAAGAACAATACTTCCGAGCAATTTCAAAATTCGTCTTGCAAAAAACAGGTAAATAGCAAGTCGCAGTCGGATATAAAAAAAACACTCACCAATGTACAAAAAGAGCAAAACCAAACGATTTTTGAAATTAGGACAAAACTTGACGACCCGAGTTATATTGAAGGGGCTGTATATCGACTTGCAACAATTATCACTAATCGTATTTTAAAACTTCGAGGCGAACTATGAAACACTCCAAGCACCGACACTATAAAAATGAAACACGACAATCATATAACTATGGGGAATTTGTTTGTGATGTATGTGGGCAACCCATTACCGAAATAACTCAAGCCATTACCGACCCGGACACTGGTAAACCAATCCACTTTGACTGTGCACATGCACGCATCTTAGAAGAAGAAACGCTACCAGAACGTTCGGAACTCATTTATTTGGGAAAAGGCACTTTTGGGATTGTGCAATTTGAAAATATACGCAACAAAAAAAAATTTACTATCCTAAAAACCATTGACTTTGAACTGCCGACAGATGAAGATAATTGGCGCAATAAAGTAAAAGAAGAATTTGAAAAAACATTAACCTAGTATATAAACAATTTCTAAAAATGACAACCTGCTAACAAGATACCTCGCCATAGTCATAGGAGCAAGATTATTTTTAGAGATTGTCAATTAGTTTTTCATTTTAACATTGCAAGACAAAAGCAAACATATTTTCTTTGAGTTATTCCTTAGTTATAAGACATTGCTTTTTTTGAGCGTTTTGGCTATACTTTTCTTCTGTGGAAAATAGTAACCAAACACTCGTTAATCAAAATAATTCTTATATACAAAACATGCCCGATTGGGGACAAGAACTTTCGCTCAAATATTGCGCAAAAACGGTAAACTTGTATTTTGTGTCAGGGAACATCCGTGATTTATTGCCCTACGATTATGCAACAGATAATTGCTTTCTCTTTCTTCCTATTAAAGACTGGATTTCCAATGTGCTTTTTGGGAATGATGGTATTATTATTTTCTATGATAGCTCACAGGGAATCAGTTTTGCCTTTGAGCGACACAGAATAACTTATGAAACACTTATGTCTCGGATATTCCCAGAAGTACCAATCACTGACTTTTTTTCTCGAGATCCGGTGACAGCCCTCAACTATTTGGAAAAATTTTTTTATCTAACATACTATGAGCGAGAAAACGGCGCTGAATCAACTCGTATTGTTCTTATTTTGGACTATGCTGAAATCATTGTACCTGCTGGGGAAATCTATTCTTTGAGTGAAGCAGATAGGTACTGTTTGGTTACCCTAAACCGTTGGGCAAATGAACCGAGATTTATCCGTCATGATATTTCTATTGTCCTTTTAACCGAAAATATAAGCGACATAAACGAACGATTATTGGCACTCTCTGCAATGGCAAAAGTAGAAATTCCCCTCCCCGATGAAAAAACACGAACGGCATATCTTTCATATTTAAAAGATGGGAAGGAGCCTGATTTGGAATTGATACCAGGGAGAGGCATTTCACTGCAAGCCTTGGGAAAACTTTCTGCAGGCTTAAACCTTACAAATCTCTACCAACTGACAGCAGATGCATATCAGGCAAAACAGCCTGTCACCTTAGAGTATCTTGCAGAAAAAAAGAAAAAGATTATTGAAAATGATGCAGGCGGAGTCCTTGAATTTGTTGAATCAAACTACAATTTAAATTTTGTATCAGGAAACGAATTTGCAAAAAAGCGACTTCGTTTAGCGGCAAAAGCAATAAAAGACGGCCATAATGAAGTTGTTCCTATGGGGTATTTAGTATCTGGAGCCATCGGAACAGGAAAAACATTTTTAGTGTCAGCCTTTGCGAACGAAATCGGCATACCTATGGTAAAAATTGGAAATATCGGAGCATCCGCAAACCAAAACCAACGAGCCGATTCGCAGTTTGAGCATATCCTGACTATTCTCAAGGCGATGGCTCCTGTTGCGGTGATGATTGATGAAGCCGATGTTATACTGGGCGGTAGTCGCGACAAAAAAAGTAGCACAACACAAACTTCCTTTTTTTCGCAACTTTCAAACTGCATGGGGAATACTGAATACCGTGGCAAAATTATTTGGTTTTTAATCACCTGCCGCCCCGACCTTCTCCCCATAGACTTAAAACGACAAGGGCGTGCAGAAGAACACCTTGCGCTTTTTTATCCAGAAACCGATGACGAAAAAGTTGAACTTTTACAACTTCTACAAAAAAAATTGGACTTAAAAATCACAAAAACAGATTTCCTAAAGATTGTAAAAAAAATAAAATTTGAAGTTTCTGGAGCTGATTTAGAATCCATTTTAGTACGCGCACGACTCAAAGCAAACGGCGAAAATCGTAACATGATAACTGAAGGGGACCTATTGACTACAGTTGCAGACTTTTTACCTCCAACATATCCCCACGAAATTGAACTGCAAAACTTAGTAGCGAGTTTGGAATGTACGAGCAAAGAACTTATCCCCAAAAAATACCAGCGAGATAGGAATACCTTAATTACTGAAATACATCAGTTAAAGCAACTGTTAGGCGAAATACACTAATTCAAGAACGGGGTTAAGCTACAAGAGATGTCCAAGCGGAAATCAATTTTTAATATAAGCGACTGATTTATGAGTTAATCTTGACCAATTATAGATAAGGGCCAAAAAGTTATGGGGCACTTCTAAAAACTGTGACAGGGCAGCGAAGCATCTCGATGAGTTTTTAGAGGTTCTCTTATACAATAAAAATATCAAATTTGATTAAATTCCATAGGACATAACTGATAACTTATTACTTTCAGGGGGTTCTTTAGGGCTCAAGTTGGCTTAAATCCTAAATGCCAACTTGCCAGTGCCGCGCTTTTGGAAGGTAGGGATTCTAAGGGAAAGCACCAACAAGCAAACCCGTCTACACGGAGGTAGACGGTGCGTAAGCGCGAGAATTAAAAATATCAGATTTGCGTAAAATCCATAGTGCATAACTGGGAACTCATTACTTTCAGGTGG
>JAFTEH010000084.1 GCA_017453745.1 Spirochaetaceae bacterium | reverse complement strand
GAGAAAATCACAAACGGCAAGAAAAATATCAAAAACTCCTTTATAGTCAAGCTTATTGCGTATAACGATGATTTGATACACATCGGTAACACCGCTTCTGCGTATATCGAAAAAAGCAACGCCCCCAAAAAAATCAGGGGCATTGCAAAATTCTTGTATTTAGAACACATATACACCTTACCGTTTCGAGAATTGGAAACTGCGGCGAGCCTTACGGCGTCCATACTTTTTCCGCTCCACTACTCTCGAATCACGCGTCAAAAAACCAACTTGCTTCAACATCTTATGCAGCTCTGGCTCATAGGCATCAAGCGCCCTGCTTATGCCATGCTTTATAGCACCAGCTTGTCCGGATAAACCGCCACCCCTTACAGTGCAAAATACGTCATATTGCCCTTCGCGTTGCGCTACTTTAAACGGCTCGGATATTATCATTCTCAAAACAGCTCTTGAAAAATACTCTCCCTGGTCTCGTCCATTTATCGTGATTTTACCAGAACCGCATTTTATCCAGACACGCGAAATCGAACTTTTCCTTTTGCCAGTCGCATACGCTCTGCCTTGTGCATCCAACTTCTGCACTCTTTGCGCTGGCTCATTATTTTCAATATTCAGGTTTTCGACCATTACTTTGCCCTCCGGCTATTTTTTCTATTCATTCCCGCTATATCCAAAATTTCAGGATTTTGCGCCATATGCGGATGCTCAGCACCCTTATATACCCTCAGCTTCGAGAGAATTGCTCGACTTAAAGGACCTTTCGACATCATACGCCTCACCGCATTTCTGACCATCCTATCTGAACGAGGCTCCATCATCAATTGCTTCATACTGCGTTGCTTTATCCCGCCAGGATAACCACTGTGCCAGTAATATTTCTTATCCTCAAGCTTATGCCCGGTTAGGGCAACTTTATCAGCATTTATAACAATAACATTGTCTCCACAATCCACATGGGGCGTAAAATAAGCCTTATTCTTTCCACGAAGAATGTTGGCTATCACAACCGCCATTCTTCCTAAAATAAGCCCCTCCGCATCAACAAGAAACCATTTTCTCTTGACGTCAGCGGGTTTCATAAACGATGTACTCACACTCATATACCGTTGTGTTCTAAAAACAAAAACCTGGTTCATTGTATCACAGTTTAAGACCTGAGGGCAAGCGGGATATATGTTTGAGGAAAATGAGGGGTTTGGGAGTAGAGAGAACTTTTTATTTTAGTGGTAAAAAATATTTTTATCTTAATAAAATATTAATGAAAAATAGTTTTTGTAAAATTGGTATACTATAGGGTATAGTTTTGGCATAAGGGTATTTTTGGAGACATTCATAAGAGCATTGAGGAAGCAATTGCATTATTGTGCAGTTAATAAAAGATTTTTACAAAAAAAATGTAATCAATAATTTAGGAAATTTGTATAGAAGGTAATAAAAAAACAAAAATAATAAAAATTGCTTGATAAATTTGTTAATGAATAACAAATTTTTTGCGATTTTATCTACTTTTAGTTTTGTTTAAGTGAAATTTTCTATTTTTTCTTACTATCTTTCTTCAAATTTGTGTGTTTTTTTTAAAAAAAAAAAAGTGATGATTAGGAAGTACTGTTTCCTGTTATTTGTTCCTTCTGTGGTTACTGCCGGAGATCGGGAAAAGGAGACGAGTGTTGGTTTGTCCGTAGGCTTAGCTTTTCATAAGTTGAAGGAACCTAGGCTTGGTGGTGAAGTTATGGTTGAGCCTGAGCCTGAGCCTG
>JAFTEH010000083.1 GCA_017453745.1 Spirochaetaceae bacterium | reverse complement strand
TCCTTATCAAGATATTTTCTTGTTTTTGATTTTTGCATCTTTGTTTTATTAGCAATCAGTTTATTCTGATGCGTAGTATCAGGCTGTGTTTCTAAATGAGAAAAATTTCCTTTAATCCCTATCCGTTTTTTTGGTTGTTGCAGATGTAGACTATCTCCTTCACAGGAATTGAGTTCATCATATAATTGAGAATTATCAACAGCCTTAAAAAATAAACGACCAGGAAATTTTTTCGTTAATACAAATCCATTTCGTTTTAATTCGTTGTTAAAAGCTACTTCTCCACCAAGTGGACATAAACCTAAAAATTCATCATACATTAGTATCACTCTTATTTAAAATTCTTGTACACGAAAAATAAAAAACAGTTAAAAAAGAACCAAACAAAAAAGTAAATTGCCATACTTCCATGTGCGTTATTGGGTTGGTTAGTCGTACCAAAACATCACCGAGAACCTGTCGCATATTAGAAAAAATATCCCAAGAATTCCATCGCAAAAATCGCCCTAAATATATTCCAAAAGCGGACAGATAGAGAACGCATAGAGCAATAATATATGTTCTTTTTATATTAAATTTTGCTTGCAGAGTTTTTTCTATAAGGTGTAAACTTAAAAAAGAATATAGTAAGCCTGTGAGTGAATATGAAAAAACTAAAATTAAGTCAAACCATTGTAGCCGTTTTTCGGCGATTTTTAAGTGTACCATATCAGTAAGAATGTATGGCGCATTTGGAAAAAAAAGCAACCAGACCGCTAGTAAAAAAAAGAAAGCAAAGTGATTTACATTATGTTTGGAATATATGATATATGAAATAAGTAAGGGTATAAAAGCTAAAAAAACATTCCATATTAAAAATAAAAAAAATATGTCGCCTGCTATACATACCCTTAAAACAGAAAGACAAAGGCAAAATACAAGCGGAGACAGTACGCAAACGATATTTTTAATTGTATTGCGTTTGTAAAAAAGATTTTTCATAGTAAGGTATCTTCGCATTATACTATAAAGTTAGTCTTTTTTCAAGATGTAATATTCTTACTGCACGGAAAACAATTTTTAATATGAACAACCGGTTTGCTTAAATTCCATAGTGCATAACTAGGAACTTATTACTTTTAGTCGGGTTCTTTAGGGATCAAGTTGGCTTTAGTCCTGAATGCCAACTTGCCAGTTGCTTAAATCCATTACGCAACTGGTTAGTAGTGCCGCGTTTTAGGAAGGTAAGGGATTCTAAGGGAAAGCAGCAACAAGCAAAACCGTCTACAGGATGTAGACGGTGCGCAACCGCAAGAATTAAAAATATCAGGCTTGCTTAAATTCCACAGGACATAACTGAGAACTTATTACTCTAAGGCGGGTTCTTTAGGGCTCAAGTTGGCGTTAGTCCTGAATGCCAACTTGCCAGTTGCTTAAATCCATTACGCAACTGGTTAGTGGCGATGCTTTTGGAAGGGATAGGGATTCTATGGGAAAGGTAGAAAAAACATAGCCGTCTACAGGATGTAGACGGTGCGTAAGTGCGAGAATTAAAAAGAACATAATATATTTTAATTCTCGGCCACTTTGAAAAAACAAGGATGTTTTTTCAAAGTGCATTTGCTTCGGTCAAAAGGGTGTCTTTTCCCTTAGTATAGGAGTGCAAAAATTGATTTCCATATTCTTACTGGCTTTTAAAAACTCAGTTTGTAAAAGGAGTTTATAGATACTCCAAATAATATTTGTTAGTTAATTGCTTTTTATAATATTTTTTATATAATTGGTCGGTATGTATCAAGTTACTGCTACGAGAAGGCGTCCTCAAACATTTGATGCGCTATTGGGTCAAGAATTTGTAAGCGCCACATTAAAAAAATCTATCGAGTCAAATAAAATTGCTCATGCTTATCTTTTTTCAGGTCCACGCGGTTGTGGAAAAACGAGTACTGCGCGTATTTTAGCAAAATCTCTCAACTGTGTGAATGGACCAACCGCTAGCCCTTGCGGAGTATGTGATTCATGTATACAAATCACTAATGGTTCCAGTTTTGATGTTATAGAAATTGACGGTGCATCAAATACGGGGGTGGATGATGTTCGCAAACTGAAAGACGAAATCCTTTTTCCTCCACATTCTGCTCGTTATAAAGTATACATTATCGATGAAGTACACATGCTTTCGACAAATGCCTTTAACGCTCTTTTAAAAACGATTGAAGAACCGCCACCCTATGTTATTTTTATTTTTGCAACTACTGAGTTACATAAGGTTCCTGCAACTATTAAAAGTCGTTGTCAGCAATTTAATTTTAAGTTAGTTGATATAGAAGTTCTCAAAGATGCTTTGGCTCAAGCAGCAGATGAAATTGGTATTCAGGCTGATGATGAAGCATTATATTGGATTGCACGCGAAGGTACGGGAAGTGTACGCGATAGTTATACCCTGTTTGACCAAGTGGCAGCATTTTCTGTTGACCATATTAGTCTTGAAAAAATACAAGATAAGTTGGGCTTGACAGGTATAGAAATCATTAATGATATTGTTTTAGCTTGTATGAATAAGAATGCAAATGCTGCTCTTAGTATTTTGCATGAATGTTTAAATAATGGTGTTTCGGTTGAGCAATTTTGTATTGATTGTGCAAAATATTTTCGTACGCTTTTACTAGTAAAACACGGTATTACTAAGGAAAGTATATTGGGGCAAAGCGCTTCTCGGTTTTCGCTTGAAGTTATACAAACATGGAATTCTGTTCAAGTTGAGCGTGCCCTTGCTATTATGCTCCAATTATTTAAAGATATTCATTTATCCGTGAATCCAACTTATGAGTTAGAATTAGCGATTTCTAGACTTTCGTTGCTTTCAGATTATGTTCCACCGAATGAATTAAAGATTGCCTATGAAAAATTAAAAGAACTTTTTTCTAGCAAGCCACTAGAAAATAACAATAACGACATAAAAATGCAATCGGGGCAATCGATACATGCTATGAGCAAAAAAATGTCCCAAGAGCATAATGAGACAATTAATAGAACTGATACTCCGCAAACATATTCACCAAAAACTGAAACTTCCTATGATACTGTAGATGATATACCGCCACCTGAAGTATATGAAGGGCAGTTTGAATCTTTTAGCGAAGCGAATAATTTTTCGTCACAGCTACATACTCAATCTCCCAAGACTGAGTATAGTGCTGAAATTATTCGCACACCCACTATTGACGAAATAAAGCACACGATTATCGAAGAGTTTACAAAGGGTGAACCAGTTCTTGCAACTAGCTTGACAGAAACATTTGATTGGGAAAAGGATAATGATACTATTATCATAAAAGCAAAAAAACGATTTCATCAAGATACAATAAAGGCACAGATACATAAGATAAAGGAAAAAATAGCGAGAATATTACATAGTCCTAGTATTTTGATAGAAGTACAACTTGTCGATTTGCCTGAAAAAATAACCAGTGATGATAAAACACCGGTGGAAATAAAAAATCTCATGCGAAAATTTCAAGCGCAATTAGTAGATGTAATTGACATTTCAGAGCCAACTTCAGAGCAAGAAGAAACTGAACTTGCATGATGTTAGATTTATAGGAGTTTAACTTTAAAAGTAAGGTGTGATATAAAAATAATAAAAAGCGAAATAACTGCCCATGCGAAAATATCGGCAGTGTTTAATTGTATTTTTGCAATTTGCAAAGCCGCCCCTATTCCATATTTTGGTTGACTTAAAAGTTCACTGGTAACTACGACTTTTACTCCTAAGCCAAAAGATGACACTAAAGCAGTTTTTAGCGCTATCATAATATGTGGTAAGTACAAAAAGCGTATTTTTGTTTTCGTTGGAACTTTAAAGTCATTTGACAACTCAATAAATTTTGGCTCAATATGTTTGACTGCATCAACGATACTGCGATAGAGAAGTGGAAAAACTGCTAAACTTCCAACAAGAATCGGCGTGATATTTGACTTAAACCAAATAAGCATTATTAAAATCACAGCGACGCTCGGAAGTGAGCGTAGAACATTTTCGAGTGGTAAAAGGATATGTTCAATTTCTCCATACATCCCAGCGAGGAGCCCTAATACAAGTGCAAACGCTAAATCAAGTATAATAGTAATAGCAATTCGTAATATCGTAAAGCCAATACAAGTATACGATTCCCCAGTAGATAAGATAGAAATCAAGGAAAAAAAAATATCATGTAAGGACGGAAAGAGTATTGGGTTTGCAATAATGACAGAAAGAATTTCCCAACTAAATAGGAACAAAAAAAATCCGACAAGTTGGAAAACTCTTTCGCGTTTACTAAAAATATTAATAATAAAAATCCTCTGCTGGTAATTTTCCACCAATAAATTTTATATCAGTTTGTGATAAGACTGTAAAATATTTTTCCAATGCTTGTTTGCTTTCGCGAGCGCTTGCAAAAGAAATAGTAAGACCAGGAATTGCTTTTTGTACAACTGGTACAGGTGGCAGATTCATTATTTTGCTCGCATATTCGGCTGCTTGCGCTGGATTATCATTTATCCAAGTAATACTTGATTTTAGTTTTTCTAAAAAGGTTTTTATAAATTGACCATTTTGTTTTAGAAAACTATTTCTTACAATAAGCCCTGCTTGAGGATATGATTCTCCAAATAGATGTTTCCACTCTTCTTGTATATTGCATATAATGTGAGCATCAGATTTTTTTGTTACTATTTGTGAAAGCACTGGCTCTGCAATGATTGCTATGTTTGCTTTTCCTGATAATATGACAGAGGCAATGTCTTGCACACTTGGCAAGTATTCAATTTTGACATCCTTTTCTATGTCAATGCCATTTTTTGTAAAAACTTCTCGCACGGTAATATCAGGGGTAAGACCGCGTCCAAATGAATATATTGTCTTTCCCTTTATATCTTGCATTGTTTTAATATTTGAGTCTGTGCTTATACAATATAAGTTTCCCCATACAACTGTTGCAAGGTATGTTATATCAGCTGTTTTTGCATACAGAATGCTCGCAAGGTTTGTGGGTACAATAGCAAGGTCTGCCTCATTAGAAAGTATCTTTGATTGTAGAAGATCGGATCCATCTACAACTTCATAAGTAATACTGGTTTTGCCAATCATTGCGGTGTCAGTCGCTAGTTTAGAAATCGCAATTCCAGGTCCACCATTCGGCGCAACAATGTGAACTACTTGTGAAGTTTCTTTTGCACCCCGAGCATATACAACTTGGATAGAAAAAAAACACAGAAAAAAAGATACAAGTACAGTAATAATTTTTTTCATAATAACCACCTTTATAGCCATAAATTATAGCTATGAATACTCCGTAAATAAAAATAACTTCCTAAAATAAAAAAACTATTTGAGATAAGAAAAAAAATAGTATTTGCTGTGTATAGAGTTAAAAAATAACCAATCAAAAGTAATGTAATACTCCAAGAAGCAGTTATATATGCCTTAGCGCCCTTTGTTTTGCCCGCAATGAAATATGTAATAAAAATGATAAAAGTAAAAAAGATAAAAATATTAGTCGTAATTGAGTTCAATCCGTCGGATGTTAAAAAGTTAAATCGAAAAAACGAAGTATTAAACGGGGTAATTGCCGTCATTGCAAAAGATAAAAATGAAAGAGAAAATAAAATGGGCGTCACTCGGCGTGAAAATGGCGTGTCAATGAAAATCGTTCCGACAACTAAAACAAAGATGCCTAACATGCGAAAAAAATGAAGGAGTCGAGAAATAAATCGCACACTATCTGGAAAAAAAGTCCATAAATTAAATAGTGGGATAAGTAGTTTAATACTTTCTAAACCGATGAACAGAGCAAAAAAAATAAAAAAAGAAATATCAATAACATAGGTTTTTTCAAATAAAAAATACACCGTAAAAAGTAATAAACTACTATACAATGGAAACAAAACTTGTTGCAATATAAGTGCTGTGGTATTTTCTCTACAAACAGCAAACTGGTTTAAAAAGTCTGGTTGGAGTGGGCGTGCGAGTTCTGCATAGAGTGAAAGAATATCTTGTTTTTTTAAAAGTAGCAATGTCGCTATAATTGCCATACAAATAAATAAGAGTACTTCAAAAACAAGCGCACATTTTATATAAAGATTCCGTTCAGACAAAGTCATACTTGACCACCTATTATATACAATTAAAAATAAAAAACAATAGGGGGACTTAGGACATGCCTTATTCTACGATAATTTTATCAATTATAACCGTAATGCTTTCGATTGAAACTGCTGCATATTTTTCTATAGTGTATGTAATAAATTTTTTTAGTTGTTCAATATTTTGAACTTGTTGAGAATCAAAAGGCACATCAATAGTTAGTTCAAGGCTGTAACTTTTATTTTCTTCGTGCTTTTGCGTAGTAATTTTTTTGAGAATAATCTTTTTATCAAATTCGCCAATACTTTTTTCTGCTAGTTCCTTTAATGCCTCTTCTGAAATTTTTCGTGCTTCAATTTTAGTATACAGTGGACGCACAACTGATTTTTCGATAGGAGAAGTCGAATCTTGAAGTACAGGGTTTTTCCGCTTTCGCATGAGCGTAATTTTTCCGTGAAAGATTTCAGGATAGTTATTTTTAACCGCAAATGAAGAAACAGGAATTACATGTTTACCTTCAAGTTGACGACTACGCTTTGCGAGATCTATCTCTTCTTTTCGTGCAATTTCTTCTATATATATGATTTTTTCTGGTTGGGGTATTTGTAATCGTGCCGCAATTTTATTAACCATTTTTACAGAAGTTCCCAATATAAGCACTTTTTTTGTTTTATTTTTATGGAGCATTTTTGCAACTTGGTCACGATGTTCTTTATCATCAAAAAGAGCAATTCGGAGAGAGCCTAAAAAGTTTTGGGCAAGTTTTGCGCTTTTGCCTGCTAATATTCTATCTCCCTCGATTAAAAGCCCATCATCAATAATGAGTTTGATTTTGTATTCTTGTGCTAAAAGTTGGGCACGATAACTTTTTCCAGTTCCGCTTTCTCCGACCAGTGCAAAAATTCTAAACCCCTTGATTGTATGAAAAAGATTTCCCAAAAAAAACATCGCTTGTAAACTCTATTTGCAAATATTCATAATTATACACATATCTATTACACTTACAAGGGCAAATGAGTTTTTTTGCTCATATAGCATGTCTCGCTATTAGACTTGCTTTTTTCACTATATAGCGTATAATGACAATATATGAATACTGAAGAATTGCAGTTGCAAAAAGAAACAGCACTTGTAGACGCTATCTTTTACTTAGAAAATCAGCCTATTTCTGTAGAAACGATTTCAAAATATTCGGGGCTTTCGGTTGATGTAGTTACACTGTGTATTGAACGGCTAAAAGAAGAGTATGCACTAACCCAACGAGGAATGGAACTTGCTCACATTTTGGGTGGTTGGATGCTTGTTCCTAAAAAAGAGTTATGGGAAAGTTTAAAAGATAGGTATGGTAGAAAAAATGAAGTTAAGCTATCGAGAGCAGCAATGGAAACCCTTTCGATTATAGCGTATTCGCAACCAGTTACCAAGTCTGAAATTGAAGCGATACGAGGGGTCGCTTCTGATAATATGATACGATTGCTTATCGAAAAGAAATTTGTAAAGGAAGCCGGGAACAGAGATGCTCCAGGAAAACCAACCACTTATGAAACGACAAAAGAATTTTTATCGGTATTTCAGTTAAATAGTCTTGACGAGCTTCCTCAGTTAGATGCGAGTGAAGCAGAACGCTTTGAACTTGCTCGGTAAACAGAGTCTGAAAACCTGTTTTGCTGTAAGGTATGACTGACTTGAAAAAGTTTTAAAATTATGATATTTTTTCGGTTCGAGAAATAGTTAAAAAATGAAAAAGAAACGATTCCAACTTCAGCTTGATATTATAGTTTTTATTTTGTTATTATTTGTAAGTGCAACCTTTTTAGCCTTTTCAGGTGGGAGTTTTATTGTCAATATTAAGGAAATGGGGTTTTCTGTTATTTCCCAAACTGAGCGAGTGTTACATTCGGCCACTTCCTTTTTGGGCGATTCAGTGAGTGCAATCCGCGAGTTATCAGAACTACGGGAAAAATACGCACTTGCTCAAGAGCAACTTGCCGATTATGAAATTATACAGCGAAAAAATCGTGATGTACTTTTGGAAAATGATAAACTCAAACAGCTTTTGGGTTTTTCTGAAAGTATTTCGATTAAAAATATCCCTGCTGAAATTATTGCCTTTGATTCTTCGTCATTATATAACGGTATGGTTATAAATTGCGGTGTAAAAAAAGGAATTAAAAAAAATTCTAGCGTTGTTGCATATCAAAATGGAAACTTAGGTCTTGTTGGCAAGATTGCATCAGTTGGTTCAGATACTTCTATTGTTTTGCCTATATACGATTACCAATGTTCAGTTGCGAGTAAGATGGAAGCGTCTGGTTATAGGGGAATCAGTACGGGAAATGGACAACAAGATGGTGTTTTGACCATGCAGTATGTAAAAAAGACAGCCTTATCAGAAATTGCTGTTGGTTCTAAAGTGCTTACAAGTGGTTTTGATGACAATTCTTTTTTTCCAAAAAATATTCCCATCGGAACTGTTTCCAAGATTATTGCCCACGAATACGAAACTTCCCTTCAAATTGAAGTTGAACCGATTATAGATTTTTCATCGGTTGAATATGTTTTTGTCTTGGCACCTACCGGTAGCTATGAGGAAATTGTACAATGAAAAAAGTTGTGTTTTTTTCTGTCTTGTTTGCGCTTATGTTATGTTTAATCGACACAGCTATTATTTCGCATTTGCATTTTTTTATGCCACGCCCTGAGTTTGTGTTACTATTAGTTTTATATGTTTCCCTCTATAACGGCTCACTCGTTGGGATTCTTACTGGCTTTTTTTCGGGGCTTATTTTAGACTTTTTATCACTTTCTCCGCTTGGGCTCCATAGTCTTATATTTATTGTTTTAGCTTTTTTAGTTGGAAAGATGCATGGGCAGTACAATGTAAATAAGTTTTTACTTCCGATACTTGTTACCATATTTGCACTTGCTGTACAAACAGTGTTTTTAATGCTACTTCAAATTGTTTTTGGTACTAATATTTCTGTTCCAAATATTTTTTTACCTGACTTTTGGATTTCTTGTTGTGCTACAGTCATTTGTGCTCCGTTGTTATTTTTGTTGTTTCAATTATTTCCAACCCTTTTACAATACAGGGAGGTACTATGATTTCCGATTACAACTATAAAGAACTTGTTACTCAAAAATTGCGCATTGTAACTATCTTGATTTGGTTTACCATAATTTGTTTTATCATGCGGCTTTTTTATATTCAAATTATAAATGGGGATATTTTTCAAAACCAAAGGCAACGCAATTATCAACGCTCAAAACTAATACCCGCACAGCGTGGTGAAATTTTTGATAGAAATGCTGATGTGCCACTTGTATCTAATATTGATTCATTTGCGGTAGATATAGTACCTGCTGAAATTCCTGCAAAAGATTTTTCTACTGTTATTACGCGTTTAGCGGAAATATTAAAGGTCCCTGTTTCTACCTTACAGGCAAAGTTACCTGCAAGTGTGCGAAAATCATTTCAAAGTATAGAATTAAAATCAGGGGTTTCCTACGAGTCTGTTGTTGCCATTGCTGAAAACCTTGATTCCCTCGCCGGTGTTTCTTGGCGCTCGAAACCGCTGCGCAATTATTTAACGACAGGTTCATTTGCCCATATTATAGGTTATGTGGGTGACATTACTGCGGATGAATTAAAAAGCTACTATAATAAGGGGTACACATCAACAAATATTATTGGAAAAACAGGTATTGAAAAACAATATGATGAAATACTTAAAGGGAATGACGGAAGAGAAATGCGTATTGTCGATGTGCTTGGGCGCCCTCTTGAAACTAAGGTTGAACCGCCAAGTAGTGGTAAAAATATTATTTTAACTATTGATAGAAATGTCCAACTATTGGCTGAAAAAACATTAGGACCGAGAACCGGCGCTGCCGTTGTTTTAAAACCTGCAACAGGTGAGTTACTGGCTCTTGTGTCATATCCTTCTTATGACCAAAATATTTTTGTGCAAGAAAATTCTGGTGCCAATTACTTACAACTATTAAATAATAAACAAAAGCCATTGTTAAATAGAGCAGTTGATTCAAGTTATCCGCCAGGTTCTATCTTTAAGGTAATAATGACTGTTGGCATTTTAAACGAAAAAGTATTTCCGCCCGAAAAAACGGTTCCATGTCTCGGTGAAATAGATTTTGGGGCACGCATATTTCGCTGCCATATACGAAAGCACGGACACGGACATCTTAACTTAGCTCAAGCCTTATCACAATCTTGTGATATTTATTATTGGACAGTGTTTAGGGAGTACTTGAAAATCGATAAAATTATAGACTATTGTGAAGCATTTGGATTTGGACAGGCTACTGGTATAGACTTGCCAAATGAAAATACTGGGCTTCTTCCAACCCCAACATGGAAAGAACGAACATATCATGAAAAGTGGCTGGATGGAGATACGATGAATATGTCTATTGGTCAAGGCTTTAATTTAGTTTCTCCGCTTCAGGCCGCAAATATGCTTGCGATGGTAGTAAATGATGGGGTGATATATAAGCCTCATTTAGTAAAGGCGATTGTAGACCCTGTAGAAAATAAAATTGTAAGCGAAACTGAAATAGAAGTGCTCCATCGTTTAGATGTGAGCGCAGATGTTTTAGACCAAACTCGAAAAGCATTACACGGAGTGACACTTGACGGAGAAGCGCGTTATGCTATGGCAAATCCTACCTATAAACTTGCAGGGAAAACAGGAACAGCGGAAGTAGGTTTACAAGACCGATGGCATTCTTGGATGGTCGCTTATGGACCGTATGGGGCTAAGCCGGAAGATTCTGTTGTTGTAGCAGTCGTTGTTGAAGCAGAAAATGAATGGGAATGGTGGGCGCCTTATGCTGCCAATATTATACTACAAGGGACTTTAGCAAATCAAACATTTGATGAAGCGGTACAGGCACTATCATTTCAATATTTACCACAAGTTAAAAAATCACAAGAGGCCTATGAATAAACATTTTGCGAGTATTGATTATTTACTTTTTTTTGCATGTGCATTTCTTACCTTTATCGGTATTCTTTTTATCTATTCTTCAGGTATAAATTCCGATGGGGTGTTGACCTCTAATGAATTTGTAAAACAAATTATTTGGGGAAGCACCGGCATTATCTTGGTTATTGTTGTTTCCTTATATGACTATACAAAAATCAAGGAATATTCCTCATTTATATACATTGCAGGAATTTTAGTTTTACTTTATACCATTTTTTTTGGCAGGTATGTAAAGGGCGCACGGAGTTGGATAGGTATAGGTGGTGTTGGTATACAACCTTCTGAATTTATGAAATTAGTATATGTAGCCTTTTTATCCAATTATTTAGAGCGTTCACAAAAAGAACATGAGCTTAAAAGATTTCTCAAAGCAGGTGTTATAACCCTCGTTCCAATGTTATTAATTCTTTTACAGCCAGACTTAGGAACTGCATCGGTATACATTCCTATTTTTTTGATTTTATGTTTTGTTGCAGGTATTAAGGTTCGGTATATTGCTTTTGTATTTTTTGTCATTGCCTTTGGGCTTTTGTTTATTCTGTATCCAATTTGGGAATCCTATGTTATAAAAGAAATTTCTCGGTTTACTCCCGTGTTTACTAATTTCAAGTACACGCTCCTTTTGTTTTCACTTTTTTTTGTAGTTACGCTTCTTTTTGGCGTGGGATATTTTTTCTTTAGAAAAAGATACTACTACTGGCTTATATTTGTTTTTTCGATTCTCTGTTGTGCGCTTATCTTATGTGTTGCCGGTTTAAAGGTTTTAAAACCATATCAGATGATGCGTCTTATTGTATTTTTAGATCCGAATATTGATGCTCTCAATTCTGGTTGGAATATTAATCAGTCCTTAATTGCTATTGGGGCAGGTGGTTTACAAGGGGCAGGATTTTTGAAAGGTACTCAAAGCCATTATAAATTTCTTCCAGAACAAAGCACAG
>JAFTEH010000082.1 GCA_017453745.1 Spirochaetaceae bacterium | reverse complement strand
CACTTTGAAAAAACAAGGATGTTTTTTCAAAGTGCATTTGCTTCGAACAAAAGGGTGTCTTTTCCCTTAGTATTGGATGCAGGAAACACAATCTCTGCAAAACTTGATTTCCCTGTGAAATTATTGATATATCTTGACAAAAGATAAAAAATCAGTACACTAACGGAACACTAAGGGCGCTTAGCTCAGCTGGTACGAGCGTTTGGTTTACACCCAAAATGTCGGCGGTTCGATCCCGTCAGCGCCCATTATAGACTGCTCTACACTAAAAACTGAAATGCTGGCATTTTCCAGAGGATGAAGTGTAAGGGTGGACAATATAGGTGGTACTTTGATTGCGCTATCAAAAAAAATACAAAAACCTATTGACAAAAGATAGAAAATCACTATACTGGTGAGAGTTCTCAGGGCGCTTAGCTCAGCTGGTACGAGCGTTTGGTTTACACCCAAAATGTCGGCGGTTCGATCCCGTCAGCGCCCATTCCCCTTTTAGTATAACGCTATTGATATATTGTGCTGGCGTACAATGTAACTGTTCGTTTCTTCCTTGTGTTACGGTTTTACCCCAAGTGTATTTCGTGTATACCTATAGTAAGTAGCGGTTTTTGTTTTCCGTAAAATATGTGCCGTAAAACCAACAAGAAGTGTATCGGGAAAAAAAGTATCACCCTGATAATTGCCATGTATTTCGGTGAGATAAATATCGTTGGTATATGGTAAAAATGCTCGGTATACCTGAAGCCCCCCAATACAACATATCTTTTTTTGACTAAGACTACTGTCTTTTTTGTAATGCTCGGAAAGCGTTTTAAAAAACTCATTGACGCTACGCACAAATACAGTAGGAGATTCAGAGTCTTGGTATTTTGAACTAAGAACATAGAGGGTACGGTTTTTTAGTTGGCGGTTTGGCAAAGTAAGCCAGGTTTTATATCCAACAACACAAATACTACCGACCGTGAGTTCTTTAAAGTGCGCTCTATCCTCAGGGCAATTCCACGGAATTTCTCCCTTATATCCAATTACCTTATTTTTGCTTCGTGCTACAATAATTGTCACTTCCTTTTTTTGTATAGGGGCGATTTCTGCTGCCGTTAGGTTGTTGTGAGCTGTGCAGGTGTTCTTCGTAGCAAGGAAGGTGTGTTCCTTACCGATTTCTGCATACGCAGTTTTATCCTGCGTAGGTTCAAAAGAAGGTTTTTCATGATCGGTATGTGTTATTTCGCTTACGCTTATATGCGTAATGCGGCTTTGATTATCTGTTTTCATATATGAGCTGAAGAAGAATGCTTGTAGCCATTTTAGCGGCGCGTTTGGAAAATACTTCATAGTCTATGCTTGTTTCCTTTTCTGCTTCATCGGAATTATCAGAAATACTCCGTAAAACCGCAAAAGGAATACGGTTTACCGTCGCTACCTGTGCTATAGCGGCTCCTTCCATTTCGACACACAAGGCATCTGGCACCGCAGATAAAACTGCTTTTCGGTGGGCCTCAGTTGAAACAAAGGTATCTCCTGTTGCTACAATTCCTGTGCATAAGTGGGATTGACAAATATCTGACAGTAGTTCCGTATGTTCAGCATGACAGGCTTTGGTATCGGGAATTGTCTGTGAGTTATAAAATAGAAGCCCTTTTTCCCGTATTGTATAAAATGAATCAGTAATTGCTTGTATCAAGGATGGGTCGGCATGCCAAAAAGGGCTTTCAGTACCGGGAATTTGGCCTCGTGTATAATTCCAAAATGTTACATCCACATCATACTGTATTGCTTTTTCGGCTATAACAATATCTAAAATGCCTAAATCCTTTGAGAGATTCCCCGCAATTCCAGAATTTACCAGAGCCGTAACACCATACTCTGAAATAAGCATTTGAGTACATAAGGCAGCAGATACCTTCCCAATACCAGAGCGAACAAATGACACCGGTTTTCCGAAAATAGTTCCATCATACACTGTCAAGCCCGCACGCTCAAACCGATTACCAACAAAAAACGGTTTTAAAAGGTCAATTTCTTGTTCTTCTGCTCCAATAATACCGAGTTTTTCCATAACAGCGATTATACATATTTTTTGTTTTTTATACTATGTCAACTGGCATAAAATGAGTTAAAAAATTGTCACAAAGTACAAGCGATACCCTTAAATGAAAAAAAGTGAAAAAAATTACCAAAAATGCTTGACTTTTTTTTTATTTTTGTATATTATGTGCAAAATTTTTGAGAGCAATAGCTCGGTATCTGTCAAAAGTTCTGTTCAATCGTAAAGCATTTGCAGGTTGAACCTAAAGGATGAACTTGTTAAGGGTGCCAAACCAGTCATCGGAACTAAAATCTGGTGGCGATTAGGTGGAATCCGAGGTCGTTCGAAACCCTATGAGCGACTTAGCGTTGTACGCTTGTTTTATTATCGTATTCTCTTTTTCGCTTTTATCCTATTTTAGTTTTCGATTTATAAAATCCTATAGGTTTTCTTGGGATTCTTTTTTTGTTTTATGGTCAACCTAAAACAAATTGTATTGCGGGGTCTAAAAACGACTTTGTTTTTAGAATCATATTGTATTTTTAAGCACTGTTTTTGTGCTTTATAGTTTCGCTTTTTGGCGAAATAATTGCCTATTATCTATTCAGGAGGATTAAAATGGCAAAGGAAAAGTTCGAGAGATCGAAAGTTCACATGAATGTCGGTACCATTGGTCATGTTGACCACGGTAAGACTACGCTTTCTGCGGCAATTACTTCATATTGTGCAAAGAAATATAACGATAAAGCACTTAAATATGATGAAATTGATAACGCACCAGAAGAAAAGGCTCGTGGTATTACGATTAACACACGACACCTTGAGTATCAGTCAGATAAAAGACACTATGCACATATTGACTGCCCAGGTCACGCTGACTATGTTAAGAACATGATCACTGGTGCTGCTCAGATGGACGGTGCTGTATTAGTAGTTTCCGCTCCGGACGGTGTTATGCCACAGACAAAAGAACACTTGTTATTGGCTCGTCAGGTTGGTGTTCCTTCTATTATTGTATTTTTGAACAAAATTGACCTTGTAGATGATGCTGAACTCGTTGAATTGGTCGAAGAAGAAGTACGCGATGCGTTGGAAAGTTATCAGTTCCCACGCGATACACCAATCGTTAAGGGTTCTGCTTTTAAGGCTATGGCAGAAAACGCTACTCCAGAAGATACACAGTGTATTGAAGAATTGCTTTCCACTATGGACTCATATTTCCAAGACCCAGTTCGCGATGCTGATAAGCCATTCTTGCTTCCTATCGAAGATATTTTTACAATTCCGGGTCGTGGTACTGTTGTTACTGGTCGTATCGAAGCGGGTGTTATCAACATGAACGAAGAAGTAGAAATTGTTGGTATTCGTGAAACTCAAAAAACCGTTATTACTGGTATTGAAATGTTTAACAAACTTCTTGATCAGGGTATGGCTGGGGACAATGTTGGTCTTCTTTTGCGTGGTATCGATAAAAAGTCGGTTGAACGCGGTCAGGTTATGGCTAAACCGGGTACTATTAAACCACATACTAAGTTTGAAGCTCAAATTTATGTACTTACAGCTGAAGAAGGCGGTCGTCACAGTATCTTCCGTTCTGGATATAGCCCACAGTTCTATTTCCGAACTACAGATATTACTGGTAAGGTTTTCCTTCCAGAAGGCACGGAAATGGTTAAGCCGGGTGATAACACTTCTGTTATCGGTGAGCTCATTCACCCGATTGCTTTGAATCAAGGTTTAAAGTTGGCTATCCGCGAAGGTGGACGAACTATCGCTAGTGGTCAGGTTACTAAGATTATTGAATAAACAACAAATAGTGGCAGGTGCAATATCCTGCCACTTGTGGAGAAAATATGGCAGATAATAGAATTCGCGTTAAGCTTCGTGGATTTGATGTAAAGTTAGTTGATCAAAGTGCTCAATCTATTGTTCAGGCTGTGCAGAAAGCTGGTGCAAAGGTTGCTGGTCCGATTCCGCTACCGACACGCATTAATAAGTTTACCGTTCTTCGCTCTCCATTTGTAAACAAAAAATCGAGAGAACAGTTTGAAATGAGAACACATAAACGATTGATTGATATTTTGGATCCTTCAGCTGATGTGATGAATGCTTTAATGGCACTTGAGCTTTCAGCCGGTGTTGATGTTGAAATAAAGCAATAATTTTTAGTACGGTAGACGGCTTTTTAGTGCGTACCGAGGAGTTTGGTTATGATTGGTCTTATTGGGAAAAAAGTAGGAATGACACAGGTCTTTGATGATGTTGGCAAGTTGACTGCTGTAACGGTCATTGAAGTAAAACCAAATGTTGTCCTACAGACTAAGACAAAAGAAAAAAATGGTTATTCATCGGTCTTGCTTGGTTCCGGTGAGAAAAAAGAGCGATTGGTTTCTAAACCTGAAGCAGGTCAGTTTGCAGAAGGTATTAAGCCTGTTGCTTTTATGCGAGAATTTCGTAATTTTAGTAAAGAAGTTGCTGTTGGCGACACTATAGGCTTGGAACTTTTGGAAAAAGAGCGTTATATAGATGTGACGGCTTTTTCAAAGGGAAAGGGCTTTCAAGGTGTAATGAAGCGACATGGGTATCATGGTGGTCCTTCTGCGCATGGTTCTAAATTCCATCGGGTCGCTGGTTCAACAGGTCAATGTACAAGTCCAGGTCGTTCATTTAAGAATACTACTATGCCTGGTCGTACAGGGTTTGAACGGGTGACTGTTCAAAATTTGAAGATTGTTAAGATTGATGCAGAACTTGGCGTTGTAATGGTGTCCGGAGCTGTTCCTGGTAGGAAAAACGCCACTGTTTACATAAAGTCGGCTGTAAAAAAGCAGAAGTAGGTGAGGTGAACAATGCAGACTAAACTTTATTCAGTAGAGGGAAAGGAAACTGGCACTGTCGAACTTGATGATAGTGTTTTTTGCTTGCCTGTAAACGATGATGTTATCTACTATGCTGTTACAAATGAACTTGCAAATAGGCGCATAGGAACAGCATGTACTAAGGGGCGTGGTGAAGTACACGGCTCAAATGCAAAACCATATAAACAAAAGGGAACAGGTCGTGCTCGACGCGGGGATAAAAAATCTCCTATTACAGTCGGTGGTGGTACGATTTTTGGCCCAAAGCCGAGAGATTTTAGCTATGCAATGCCTAAAAAAGCTAAACGATTGGCTATGAAATCTATCTTGAGTAAAAAGGTAGTTGAAGATAGACTTTTTGTTCTCTCCGATTTTACTTCAGATGGAAAGACAAAAAATTTGGTAAAAATTTTAGACAACTTTGCGAAAAATGAAAGAGCAGTTTTAATTATCCATAATGATGATAAAATGATAAAACGAGCTGCTAGAAATATTCCTAATTTGTCTTTGTTAAACTTTGACCGTTTAGAAGCACATACGCTTTTTTATGGAAAAAAAGTATTAGTTTTGGAATCTGCGACAAAGAAATTGTCAGAATTTTTCGGCTCTGCTGTAGATAAAGGGGCAAATTAATGGATTATACAGATATTATATTAGCTCCGGTTGTAACTGAAAAAAGCACTTACTTGCGAGAAACAGGCAAGTATGTTTTTCAGGTAAATCCGAACGCTACTAAAATTCAAATTAAAGAGGCTGTCAGGCGTCTTTTTAATGTAAAGGTTTTAGATTGCACTGTGATGAATGTTAGAGGCAAAAATCGACGCGTTCGCTATCAGGCAGGGAAAACTTCTAGCTGGAAAAAGGCTATTGTAAAAGTAGCTGAAGGCGAAAAGATAAAGATTTTTGAAGGGGTGTAATTAACAGAGTAACATTTGTTAGTTATAAAAATAAAGGGAAAAAATATGGCTCTAAAAGAATATAAACCGATGACGAGTGGCTTGCGTGGGAGAATTGATGTTCTCAAGACAGAAATCACTTGCGATAAGCCAGAAAAAAGCCTGACAACAGGTAAAAAGTCGAATGCTGGTCGTGATACTTTTGGTCGAATCAGTGTTCGAGGTCAAGGCGGTGGTCATAAGCGACGATATCGAAAAATTGACTTTAAGAGAAATAAACACGGAATACCAGGGACCGTTCATACTATTGAATACGACCCAAACCGTAGTGCAAATATTGCGTTGGTGTTCTATGCAGATGGCGAAAAACGATACATCTTGGCACCGAAGGGTTTGCGAGTTGGACAAAACATAATGAGTGGTGAAAAAGCGAGCTTAGATGTTGCAAATTCTTTGCCGCTGGAAGCTATTCCTGTTGGGTTTACTGTCCATAACATTGAACTTCAGTTGGGGCGTGGTGGTCAAATGGCTCGTTCTGCAGGAACAAAAGCAATGATTGCCGCTAAGGAAGGCGATTATGTTACTTTGAAGTTGCCTTCTGGCGAAGCTCGAATGGTACATAAGCGTTGTTATGCTACTATCGGTGAGGTAGGTAATGGCGACCACATGAATGAATCGCTCGGTAAAGCAGGTCGTTCACGCTGGCGCGGTATTAGACCAAAGGTTCGTGGTATGGCTATGAACCCTGTCGATCACCCACTTGGTGGTGGTGAAGGTGTTGGTAAGGGGCGAAACCCAGTTACTCCTTGGGGACAGCCTTGTAAGGGTTATAAAACGAGAAAGAAGAGAAAGCCTTCAAGTAGTTTTATTGTTTCTCGAAAGAAGAAAAAGTAGGCGGAGGATACAGTGTCAAGATCAGTAAAAAAGGGACCGTTTATTGAAAAGTCTCTTTATAAAAAAGTAACAGCCATGAGCAAGGCTACTAAAAAAACTATGATTAAAACTTATTCGCGATGCTCAACAATTATTCCGGAGATGGTCGGTACAACTATTTCGGTGCATAATGGGAAGACATGGATTCCTGTATATGTTACCGAAAACCTTGTCGGTCATAAACTCGGTGAATTTGCTCCGACACGCACTTTCCGCGGACATGCAAAGTCAGATGCGAAGGTAAGAAAGTAGGTGGGATATGGCAGAACGAGAATATAAGAGTGTAACTAAATTTTTGATTGCCTCTCCTACAAAGGTGCGGCCTGTTGCAAAGATTGTAAAGCATAAGTCTTACACAGAGGCTATGGCTATTTTGGAAAATACACCTAACAAGGGTGCTCGCCTGATTTCTAAAACAATGAAATCGGCTGTTTCAAATGCCCTTTCTATCGACAAAACCTTGGATGAGGATATGATGGTTGTTAAGGATGTAATGATTGATGAAGGCCCACGACTACGACGCCTTTGGTGTCGTGCACGCGGTCGTGCTGATATTCAACTTAAAAGAATGTGTCACATTACGGTTATTGTGAACAAAAAGGATGGTGAATAATGGGCCAGAAAGTAAACCCTATCGGACTACGGTTAGGAATTAACAAAACATGGGTCTCGCATTGGTATGCTGACCCAAAACGCTACCCTGAGTTATTGCACGAAGATTTGAGAATTAGAAAACTCATTCGCTCAATGCCAGAAACGAAAAATGCTGAAATTGCTGACATTGAAATCACGCGTCATCCACAACGAGTGACTGTTATTGTGCATACTGCTCGACCCGGTGTGATAATTGGGGCAAAGGGTGCTACAATAGAAAAAATTAGTCAGGAACTTCAAAAAAAGTTTGTAAAGAAGATTCAGATTAAGGTAAAAGAAGTAAAGCGACCAGAATTAAATGCAACATTGGTAGCGCAGAGTGTCGCACGACAACTAGAAGGGCGTGCTGCTTTCCGAAAGGTTTTAAAGCAAGCGATACACAATACAATGCGTTCTGGTGGTGAAGGTATTAAAATTCGACTTTCTGGACGATTAGGTGGCGCAGACATGTCTCGTACAGAAGAAATGAAGGAAGGGCGAGTTCCGCTTCATACGCTTCGTGCTGATATTGACTATGGCTTTAACGAAGCTGATACCACCTATGGAAAAATTGGTGTTAAGGTTTGGTTGTACACTGGCCTTAAGTTTACAAATGAATCTCGTGAGGATGCAGGACAGCTTTTGAAAAAGCAAAAGCAACCTCGTGCTCAGCGTCCTGCTGAACAGGAAAAATAGGAGAAGATTATGGCTTTAAGTCCTAAAAGAGTAAAACACCGAAAAGTTCAACGCGGACGCATCCATGGTGAAGCAACCCGATGTAATACTATCGCATTTGGTGACTTTGCTTTGGTTTCGCTTGAACCGTTTTGGTTGACTAATAGACAGATTGAAGCTGCTCGTGTTGCAATTAACCGTCGTGTAAAGCGTGGTGGTAAATTGTGGATTCGCATTTTTCCGGATAAGCCTTACTCAAAAAAACCTGCTGAAACACGCATGGGTAAGGGAAAGGGCTCTCCTGAATATTGGGTAGCGGTTGTAAAACCAGGTACGGTATTGTTTGAACTTGGTGGGGTTGAACGCTCTCTTGCAGAAGATGCAATGCATTTGGCAGGAAGTAAACTTCCATTTAAGACGCGATTTGCGGAACATATTCGTACAGAATAAGAGGTGAACATGGCAAAGAAAACAAAGCTTAGCGAACTTTCTATTGAAGAGTTGATGGCTAAACGCACTGAAACCAAGAAAAAGTATTTTGATTTGCGTTGTCAGGCTGTGGTTGGTCATGTTGAAAATCCTGTGTTAAAGAGAACAATGCGTCGCCAAATTGCGGCGTTAAATACGATTATCAGGCAAAAAGAACTTGCTTCTGATATCGTGAAGAAGTAGGAGTAGACGATGGAATTGTCAGAGAAAAAAAAGTCTGGTAAGCGCGAATTTATCGGTTTGGTTACTAGCGATAAGATGGATAAGACTATTGTCGTACAAGTTACCGCAAAAAAATTGCACCGCTTGTATAAAAAATATGTTACTCGTAGCAAGAAGTACCATGCTCACGATGAAAAGAACGAAGCTCATATTGGCGATACAGTACGCATTTGTGAAAGTCGCCCATTGAGCAAGACAAAGGCATGGCGCTTGATAGAAGTTGTTGAACGAGCTAAGTAAACGCAGGGAGTTATTATGATTCAAGTTTGTTCGAGATTAAATGTTGCTGATAACTCTGGTGCAAAGCAAGTTGAATGTATTAAGGTTATTGGCGGAACACGACGACGATATGCTACTATTGGTGATATTATCGTGGTTGCTGTAAAGGATGTGTTGCCTACATCGGTTATTAAAAAGGGTTCTATTCAAAAGGCTGTTATTGTACGCGTGTCAAAAGAATATCGTCGTCCAGATGGAACATATATTCGTTTTGATGATAATGCATGTGTATTGGTCGATGATAATAAGAATCCACGAGGTAAGCGCATTTTTGGACCTGTGGCAAGAGAGTTGAGAGACTTGGACTTTATGAAGATTGTCTCTTTGGCTCCAGAAGTATTATAAGAGGGTTTTATGGCTAATACAGTAAAACAAATTAAACCTATTGGCATTAAACGAGATGATACAGTTGAAATTATTGCAGGCAAGGACAAAAAAAAGAGAGGAACAGTTATTAAAACAGTTCCTTCTAAAAATGCTGTTCTTGTGCGTGGCTTAAATATGGTGAGCAAAGCTATTCGACGCAAAACCCAACAGGATAAGGGTGGAATTGCTCAAATTGAAGCCCCTATTGATGTTTCAAATGTTATGATAATCTGTAAAAAATGTGGCAAAACGCGCATTGGTTATGAATTAAAAGACGGTAAAAAAATGAGAGTTTGCCGTAAATGTGGAGAAGCTTTATAATGAGTGATTATGTACCTCGGCTTAAGAAAGTCTATGAAGAAAGAATAAAAAAAGAACTTACAGAGCAGTTTAACTATACTTCTGTGATGCAAGTTCCAAAGCTAAAGAAAATCGTGCTTAGCATGGGTGTCGGTGTGGCTTTGACAAACAGGAAACTACTTGATGCTGCTGTTGAAGATTTGAAAATTATCTCTGGTCAGTTGCCTGTAAAAACACGGGCAAAAAAGAGTATTGCGAACTTCAAGCTTCGAGAAGGTGCTGAAATTGGAGCAATGGTTACATTGCGCGGTGCAAGAATGTATGAATTTTTGGATCGTTTTATAAATGTTGCTTTGCCTCGTGTGAAGGATTTTCACGGTGTGAGTGCAAATGCTTTTGATGGGCGTGGAAATTATTCTGTTGGTGTAACCGAGCAGATTATTTTTCCAGAAATTGATTTTGACAAGATTGAGCGCGTTTCTGGCTTAAATGTTTGTATTGTTACAAGTGCTGAAACAGATAATGAAGCAAAATCTTTGTTAGAAAAGTTTGGTATGCCTTTCAGAAAGTAGCAGGGGGTTAAAGTGGCAAAAAAATCGAAAATTATACAAGCAAATGGAAAATTTAGGTATGAAACTCAACGGTATAATCGTTGTAAAATTTGTGGTCGTCCACGCGGTTATATGCGCAAGTTTCAGATGTGCCGAATTTGTTTTAGAAAATTGGCCAGTGAAGGGCAACTTCCAGGCATAACAAAGTCCAGTTGGTAGGAGGCAAATATGAGTGTTTCAGATCCAGTAGCAGATATGCTTACAAAAATAAGAAATGCGTCACGCGCGGGACATGAACAGGTAGATGTCACAGCTTCAAAGCTTAAGCTGGAAATTATAAAGATACTGAGAGACGAAGGTTATATCAAAGCTTTTAAGAAGATGTCAGACGGTAATTTGAATACCATTCGAGTGACTTTAAAATATGATGAACATGACCAGTCTGTAATACATGGCATTGAGCGTATTTCGACACCCGGTCGTCGTATGTATGCAGGGTATAGGAATTTGCCTCGTGTGTTCAATGGATATGGTACTTTGATTGTGTCCACTTCTATTGGTGTGACAACTGGAAAGGTAGCCGACCAAAATCGCGTCGGTGGCGAGTTGATTTGTAAGGTTTGGTAGGAGAATAGTATGTCTAGAATTGGAAAACTTCCAGTTACCATTCCGGCTGGTGTAAAGGTTTCTGTTTCAGGGAATGTGTTTTCAGTTGAGGGGCCAAAAGGAAAACTCGAACAAAAGTTTTCTCCTGAAATTGAATTGACTGTCGACGCTGATAAACTTGTAGTAACACGCAAAAACGATAAACTACAAACAAGAGCCTATCATGGTTTGTATCGAAGTTTATTTAACAATATGGTAAAGGGTGTTTCGCAAGGTTTTACGAAAACGCTCGTTATAAATGGTGTTGGATATAAGGCAGAAGTACAGGATAGAATTTTATTATTGTCGTTAGGGTATTCTAATGATATTTCCGTATATATTCCTGATGGAATTTCTGTTACTGTTGAACAGTTAAAGGTTCAAATTTCGGGGATTTCAAAGGAAAAAGTTGGTGAATTTGCAGCTCAGGTGCGCCGATTGCGTGGTCCTGAACCATATAAGGGCAAGGGAATTCGATATGAAGATGAAGTTATTCTTCGCAAGGTCGGAAAAACCGGTGTTAAATAGGTAAAGGGAAAGATTATGCAAAAAAAATTAAACGATAAAGAACGCAGACGCTATAAGAGAAAAATACATATCCGAAAGCGTATACATGGAACATCTGAACGACCACGACTGTCGGTATTCAAGAGCAATAAAAACTTATTTGTACAGGTTATTGATGATGATACGGCAAATACACTGCTTTCGATTTCGACATTGGAAAAAGCTTTTTTGGCTGATAAGTTGAATGTGGCAACTGGCTCTAAGGTCGGTGAAGAAATGGGTAAGAGATTAAAGGATAAAAATATCAGTTCTATCGTGTTTGATAGAAATGGGTATTTGTATCATGGTGTAGTAAAGGCTGTCGCCGATGGCGTACGAAAAGCCGGAATCGAGTTTTAGGAGAGTGTTATGGATCATAACAATAGAAAGAACAATAGATCAGAACATTCAGGGCCAGAATTAGTAGAAAAACTCGTGCGTCTGAATCGAACTGCTAAGGTTGTAAAGGGCGGTCGACGGTTTTCTTTTTCGGCTTTGACCGTAGTTGGTGATAGGAATGGAAGTATTGGTTTTGGTTTTGGAAAGGCTAATGATGCAAGTGAAGCTATTAAAAAGAGCATTGAAAAAGCTAAAACAAGCATGGTAAAAATTCCTTTGAAAAATGGAACAATACCACATGAAATTTCAGCAAAGTTTAAAGGATCCTATGTACTTTTGCGCCCTGCGTGTGGAGGTACTGGTATTATTGCTGGTGGTACTGTTCGTGCTATTTTGGAAGCGGCTGGAGCAACTGATGTATTATCTAAATCATTGGGTTCCAATTCAGCTGTGAATTTGGTACGAGCAACCTTTGATGCAACGGCAAAACTGATGGATGCAAAAAAGATTGCAAAAGGCCGCAACAAGACATTAGGTGAGTTGTGGGGGTAGTTATGGCAAAAAAATTAAAGGTTCAATTAGTAAGAAGTTCTATTGGGCAGCGTCCTGCTGTGCGTGCTACGGTGCGTTCTTTAGGACTGAGAAAAATAAATTCATCGGTTGTAGTTAATGAAAATCCTGCTATTAAGGGGATGATTGCTACAGTTAAGCATCTAGTGCGCGTAGAGGAGTTAGACTAATGTCAGATTTTAATTTAATTGCACCGAAAGGGGCTAATAAAAAGAAAAAAATTGTTGGACGCGGTTCTTCTTCTGGGCATGGTACAACTTCTGGACGAGGAAATAAGGGGCAACAAGCGCGATCTGGTGGAAAGACATACACAGGATTTGAAGGTGGTCAGATGCCATTGTATCGTCGAGTTGCTAAGAGAGGTTTTTCAAACTATCCTTTTAAAAAGGAGATTGCTGTGGTAAACCTTGTCCAACTTGAACATAAGTTTGAATCAGGGGAACAGGTTGACCTTAATTCTCTGAAGGGGAAAAATCTCCTAAAAAATAGTTGTACTTGTTTTAAGATTTTAGCTAACGGTGATGTTTCAAAAAATCTGACCGTACAACTAAGCAAGTCTGATGCTATATCGGATTCTGCAAAAGCAAAAATCGAAAAGGCTGGCGGAACTGTCATAAGCTTGTAAGACTGGAGACTAAAAGATGGCTAATTCATTGGTAAATATATTCCGAATAGAAGATTTGCGAAAAAAAATACTTTTTACGCTTGTTGCCTTTGTAGTATTTCGGTTTGGGGCACACTTAATCATTCCTGGAATTGATCCGCAAGCTTTGTCAGCTTATTTTAAGTCTACAATGGGCTCTAATTCTTTTGTTGACCAGATGGACTTTTTTGTTGGTGGAGCGTTTTCTAATTTTTCGGTGTTTATGTTGGGGGTTATGCCTTATATTTCCACCGAAATTTTGTTTCAGCTTGCGATGTTTATTTTTCCTGGTTTGAAAAAAATTGCTGAGGAAGAAGGTGGTAGGCGAAAAATTCAAGGCTGGACACGAGTTGCTACTATTGCCGTTGCCTTGTTGCAATCTTCGGCTATTATTGCTTATGCTTCGGGTATTCCAGGGGCTGTATCAATTCCACGGGGTTGGCATATTTTTATAACCTTGCTGACCGTTACAACGGGAACAATGATTACAGTATGGCTTGGTGAGCAAATTACTACACATGGTGTGGGAAATGGTATTTCAATGCTTATATTTGCAGGTATTGTGGCTCGCTTACCAGGTGCAACATGGGAGTTGGTAAAGAAAGTTCGTTCTGGGGATGTAAACTTGGTTTTTGTTGTCCTTGCTTTTTTGATGTTTATTGCGATTGTGATTTTGGTAATCTATGAGCATCAGGGACAGCGGAAAATTATGGTAGACTATGCTAAGCGAGTTGTAGGACGAAAAGTGTATGGCGGCCAGAGTACATACATTCCTTTTAAGATCAATCCTGCAGGTGTTATGCCCGTTATTTTTGCATCCTCTATCTTGATGTTTCCCACGCAACTTGCTAGTATGTTTGCTGGGCAAGCTAAGTGGGTTCGCTCTTTGTCGCAATTTTTAAACCCTATGGGTTTATGGTATAATATTATTTATGTAGTGCTTATTATTGTTTTTGCGTATTTCCAAACGATGATACAGTTAAACCCCACGGAAATTGCAAGACAGTTGCGTGAAAATGGTGGTTCGGTGCGCGGTGTTCGTGCTGAAAAAACCGAAGAGTATCTGCAAAAGATATTAAATAGGTTGGTTTTTCCCGGAGCGATTTATTTAGCGATTATAGCGGTTATTCCGACTATAATTCAGTTAAGTTTTAATTTCCCGAGAGAAATTGCAACTTTGATGGGTGGTACTTCGTTATTGATTTTAGTAGGTGTAGATATTGATACTATGGCTCAAATTGAAGCACAGTTGAAAATGCACCATCACGAGGGACTAGTGAAAAAGGGTAAGCTTCGTGGTAGGGGCTTATAGGTTTGAGGAGTTTTTTATGAAAGTAAGAACGAGTGTAAAACCAATTTGCGATAAATGCAAGGTTATTAAGCGTCGTGGAATTGTACGGATTATTTGTACAAACCCAAAACATAAACAAAGACAAGGTTAATGGAGGACTAGAGAATGGCTCGTATTGCGGGGGTGGATCTCCCTAATAAACATGTGCGCATAGCATTAACATATATCTTTGGGATTTCTCGGTCATCGGCTGAAAAGATTTGTGAAAAGTCAAAGATTGATCCTACAAGGAATTTGAATGATTTGAACAATGAAGAATTAGCCTTGTTGCGTGAAATTGTTGATAAGGATTATAAGGTCGAAGGGCGATTGAGAACTGAAGTTGCTTTGAATATTAAGCGCTTGCAGGATATTGGCTGTTATCGTGGGCAACGACATAGAAAGGGTTTACCTGTTCGTGGGCAAAGAACGAGAACAAATTCACGAACTCGTAAGGGTAAGAAAAAGACTGTTGCAGGAAAGAAGAAATAAGCGGAGGCAAAAATGGCTACTGTAAAAAAACGCAAAGAAAAGAGATCTGTTGATACAGGGAATGTGTATATTCAAGCAACATTTAACAACACGATTGTTACTATCACTGATTTAAATGGGAATGCTATTTCTTGGGCATCTTCTGGTGGCATGGGGTTTTCTGGTCCTAAAAAGTCGACCCCATTTGCCGCACAAACAGTGGTGGAATCGGCAGTCCAAAAAGCCCAGAGCACTGGTTTGCGCGAAGTTAATGTGTTTGTAAAAGGACCTGGTGCCGGGCGTGAATCGGCTATTAGAGCCTTAGGACTCAAGGGCTTGAAGGTTCGTTCAATCACTGATGTGACTCCAATTCCACACAATGGCTGTCGTCCGAAAAAGACGAGACGCGTGTAAGTGAGGCTTGAGATGATTCGAAAAAATCTGTTAAAGGGTTTTAAAAAACCTAAGGGCTTTGAGTTTAACCACGAAGAGTCAACTGAAAATTATGGCAAGTTTTCAGCATCTCCTTTTGAGATTGGCTTTGGAACAACGGTCGGGAATTGTCTTCGTAGAATCCTGCTTTCATCGATTCAAGGGTATGCTGTTTCTGCGGTGCGCATTACGACATACAATGCGGATAATGTTGCAAAGACTATTTCAAGTGAATTTGAAAATATTCCTGGTGTAGTGGAAGATACGATTGAAGTTCTCAACAATATAAAGCACTTGAATTTGAAACTTTTGACGGGTGAAAATACCGGTACTTTTTTGTTTGAATTTAGTGGTGCTAAAACGGTAACAGGTAAGGATTTTGCAGTTGCCGATAACCTTGAAGTACTGAATGGTGATTATTTTATAATGGAATTGATGAGTGATGCTCACTTTGAAATTGAAGTACAAGTTGACTTTGGAAGGGGTTATGTTCCTGCTGAAGTTAATGAAAAATATATTGATATTTTAGGTAGCATTCCACTTGATTCTCTGTACTCACCAGTTGAAAAAGTAAACTATAGTATTGAGCCGTGCCGCGTTGGTCAACGAAATGATTATGATAAATTAATCTTGGAAATATACACTGATGGAACGGTACGCCCAGAAGATGTGCTCGCTGAAGCGGCTAAGATTGCAAAAGAACATTTTTCTGTATTTTTGAATCTTGATGAAGCAGAAGTCGATGTTGACGAAGTTGAGGATGAAAGTGATTTTACTGCAAAAAAACTTTTGGCGAGTCCTGTGAGCGATTTGGAATTGACTGTTCGAGCAAAAAACTGTTTGGATAATGCTGGTATTCGTACTATTGGGGAATTGGTTTTGAAAACCGAAGATGAGATTTCCAATATGCGAAATGTCGGTAAAAAAAGCTTGGACGAAATTAAAGAAAAATTACATGAACGCAATTTGCGGTTGGGTATGACTGCTAACAGTCATTTTAATGATGAATTTGTGAGAAGGGAAGAAACAGATGAAGCATAAACAAGGGTTTAATCCTCTTTCAAGACGGAGCGCTCATAGGCGTGCATTGCACCGCAATATGGTGAGTTCGCTCTTTAGGCATGAGCGTATTACTACGACAAAGCAAAAAGCAATGGAAATTCGGCGAACAGCTGAAAAGCTCATTACAAGAGCAAAAGAAGACACTGTGCATAATCGTCGTGAAACGGCAAAGTGGATTTGGGATCAGGCTGTTTTGAATAAACTCTTTACTGAAATTGGGCCTCGCATGAAAGACCGTAATGGTGGGTATACTCGTGTGATGAAACTTGGTTTTAGACAAGGCGATGCCGCTGACCTCGCTATTCTAGAAATTGTTGACTATTCATTCGAAGCTAAACAAAAGGCAAAAGATGAAAAAGGCAAGACTAAAAAAGGCGATGACAGCAAAGCAAAGTCTAAGGATGCTAGCGCAAAAGCAAAAAAAGGGCGAGCTAGCGTAAACGAAAAGAATGTATCTGAAACTTCTGCCCAAAAAACAACGAGGAGGTACAACCGTGTCAAAGGCTCATAGAGGTAAGGGTTTGCGCGATAACTTTAATCGTGGGCGAGGAACATGCCCAGTATGTAAAAAAACTGGTGTAAAGGTTATCTACGAGCACGAAATAGATGGAGCTAAACAGAATATTTGTAAAATCTGTAAGGCTACGATAGCAAATAAAAAGTAAAAAAAATGACCTTCTGTGTGAAGGTCATTTTTTTTCCCTAAAGTAATACTAGAATCATGGCAGATCAGCATCGCTGAATGTGTATGGGGCACTTCTAAAATCTCAAAATTTAAAAAATTTTTAGAAGTGCGCCGAGTTTGGAGCCTTGAAATTGCAAGGCTCCAAACATCGCATTGTCAAAGAGATCTCTAAAAACTGAAGTTTTTAGAGATTCCCTATAAAATATCCACCTTTGCTGAAAATTCGATGCCGTTAATGCCTTTAATTGTGCCAGAGAGTTTGAGTTCTGAACCATCTGGTTTTGTGACTACTAGCTTGAGGGAATCTTTGGATATTGTAGATACGTTTTCAGCATCAAAACCAATTTGCCCCCAAATAAGTTCGAGACCAGAAGATACGACCTTCCCAACAACCAAATACCCCATATTTGTACGCGATGGATTCATAGGAGTTTTTGAAAGCATTGCGTATGTACTCTTGGGATCAGTAGTAAGTGTTGTTTTAGCATCCTCATCAAGGTCATCGCCAAGCATATCATTGATTGCATTAGCTGTTGTGAAGATTAAGTAGTTCATTGTATTAGCCTCGCTAGTCGAAGGCACGTAATACCCTTTGTGCGTGGCCATATTTGTTAACTTGATAACTTCTGCCCCATAGTCGTTGCCACAAGCGACTAGACTTACCAACATCAAGGCCAAAACAAGCCCCAAAAATTTAAGGTTTTTCATATTTGAATCCTTAGAAAAAAATTAAGCGAGCGGCATAGGTCCTCGCTAGGGGCTTTGTCAAGCCCCTAATAATAGTATACTATTATTTTTTTTGGGGACTTGCGTGCTTTGTACGCGAGATTGCTTCGCGACTTGCCTAAAGTTTATACAGCAAGTCGGCTCGCAATGACGACTGGGACTTGAGTGCTTGGTGGGTGAGGACGCCTTGCAATAACACTGAAAGTGAACTAATCGTCATTCCGAGCCACTGCTTGCCAAACAATATAGTGCAAGCACGGCGAAGGAATCTATCGGGCAAGATTGCTTCGCTCGCCTTGCTCAAAGATACGAAGCAAGGCGCCTTGCTCAAAGATGCGATGCAAGGCGGAAAAAGCCCCCTGTACATTGGGTAGTACCAACCTAGGTTTGCACCCAAAAAGCTAAGTGGGCTTAAATTGCAAGTGCTTCAATGGGGTTGAGTTTTGCGGCTCGTGAAGCAGGATGTAAACCAAAGAAAATCCCGACAAAAACCGAAAAGAAAAAGGATATAACACAAGCAGGTAAACTGATAGTGAGTATGTTTGACTGAACATATTCAATCGCAAGGCTCAAGATACAGCCCACTATAATACCGATGACACCGCCTATGAGTGTTATGCTTGCGCTTTCGACAAGAAACTGTTGTCGAATACTTGCGCTCGTTGCTCCTAAGGCTTTGCGTATGCCGATTTCTTGTCTGCGCTCGGTAACGGTGATTATCATTATGTTCATAATACCAATACCACCTACCACTAGTGAAATAGCGGCGATAGCAGCAAGCATTGTTGAAATAAGCCCAGTAACTTCGCTTACTTGTTCCATATATGTTTGCATTGAAGATACATTAACCATGTTTTCTTGACCAGAGATTTCGGTGCAATATGTTTTAATATTTTCTGCGACACTTGATGCTATTGCACTCGTTTCTGTTTGCACCATTAAAATAGAAGGGAGAGCATTGGGTGAAATATGCTTTGTGTAAAAAGCAAGCGGAACATAGGCTGCATTGGTAGAGTTTTCCATTCCAGAACTTGATTGCTTTAAAACACCAACCACTTCAAAAGTAAAATGTGTATTTGAAATTATGAGGGAAATCATTGCGCCTACTGCATTGCCTGATGGGAAAAGAGTGCTGGCTGTTTCACTACCTAAAACAACTTTTTGTGCGCCGATGACATTGTCACTAATCAAAAAAAAACTTCCGTAGTCAATAGTGAGACCATACTGTTCAAGGTAGCCAGACTCGATTGCTAAACATGAAGCATTGACAGATGTTTCGCCGTATGAAATAGTAGCATTTGTACTATATTTACTCCAAATCTTTTTAATGCCAGCAACAGAATCGAAGAGTTTTTCTTGAAAGTCTGAATCAAATTGGATATTTGTGCTATTTCCGTATCGGCGCATCGCAAATCCAGATTGCAAGGTCAAAAAATCAAGCCCTGTACTTCCGAGTGCTACTTTGATTTTTTCAGTGGAACTTGCTCCTAAACTCATTATCACAATGACAGATGTAACCCCAATAATGACCCCAAGGAGAGAAAGGAAGGTTCGCACCTTTGCATGTTTAAAAGTGGAGAGTGCATTTAAAAAATCTTCTATCATAGTATTAAAATCGTGGGAGTCCTCCGTTTCCTGTTCCGCCTGGTGCTGTCGGCATATTATTTGGCATGGTGTTCCCTTGTTGACGACGATTCCCAGCCGATTGACCAGAAACGCGGGCCGTGCTTTGTGCCTTTAATACCTCGCCCCCGGAAAGCCCTGCTAATATTTGCACATATTCTGAATTATAGTTTTGTGCTTTAACTTGAATCTGTTCACCCGTTTCCACCAATTCAACAAAAGCTTTTCCCTCATTGTATCCGATAGCATATCTATTTACCAATACAAGATGTTCATCGGGGCCTATTTTTATTTTACCTGAAAATGAAAAATTAGGCAAAATGCAGTCAGGATATTCGTCAATTCGTATATCCGCTTTGACTATTGTCGCTCCCCGATTAGTAACTTCGCCGATAGTTGGCCAGTCGGTAATTGAGCCTACTACAATTTTATCATATACGGGAAAGGTGAGTTCAACTCGTTGCCCAACTTGAAGTTTTGCTGCATCAGTTTCGGCTACTTCGACACGAGCGGTAAGGTATGATACATCTACAATATGCCCGACCGTATCCTTTGCTTCAAGCGAACTGCCAACTGATACATTAAGACTAACAACTATACCGTCAAATTGTGCAACAATTTTACGCTCATTAATTTTTTGCACGAGAGAATCTCGTTGCATATACATAAGTTCCAATTCTCGACTAGAGCCAGAAAGTTGGGCTTTTTGTATATCGTAGTCTAGTTTACTTAAATTATATTTTTCAGTTGTGTCATCAAGTTGGATGAGTAAATCGCCCTTTTTCACGGTATCACCTTTTTTTACCGCTACAGCGATGACAGTGCCAGCGCTCAATGCTTGCAGGTTTTGCTGTTGTGCAGCACTAACGGTTCCAGAAATATTTATTTCATTTTTTACCGTTTCGTTAATAACCGTATAATGACTTGTAACTTCATTTTTACGCGCAAGGACCTGTCTTGACACAAAAAGTATAAGAGCAACACATATCAAACTCAGTATGACAATGATAGTTGGTTTTAGTGCATTTCGCATTATAGTATTCTCACCCGACTATAAACACATTGATAAATCAAATTGTTACTTAGTTTTAATTCTAATTAGAAAAAAATGGATATGTCTACTCTGGAATACTCTTATATGTATACGGTATATATAAGGGCGATATGAAAATATTACACAACTATGCTAGACAAAAGAAATATCTTTCCTATAATGAAACTTGAAGTGTAGAGGAAAAATGGTAGATTTACAAAAAATATTGGATTATCGGCAAACATGCAATAAGTTTGGAAATTATCTCGGTGTAAAAATATCTGAAATAAAAATTGCTTATGCGAAGTGTGAGTTGGCTATACGAGAAGATTTTATGAATCCACATGGAACCGTTCACGGTGGTGTCATTTTTACTCTTGCCGATATTGCGGCTGGCACTGCTGCTTCGACCTACGGGCAAGCATGTACAACACTTGATGCTCACATCCAATTTTTAGCTGCCGCAAAAAAATCGCATGTCCTGTACTGTGAAGCAAATGAAATAAAACACGGTAAGACTATTAGCGTTTATGAAACACGCATGACCGATGAAACGGGAAAACTTATTTCAACGGGCACATATACATTTTTTAATTTAAGTACGCCTCTTATCAATTAATGGATTGCAAAAATACATAACTGTTGGGAGCATCTAAATCCTCATCCGTGCGTTTTTCGCAATGTCCTATTGGCTTTTCGGTAATAAGTGCTTTAAAACAACTCGGTAGGCTGGTTTGTATATGTTTCGATAGAGCGCACTATGCGAAATTATAGGGTAGTTTGCGTCAGCGTAGTTGCGCAAAAACTGCGTTAGTGCTACATGGGAAAATGAAACATTGAATCGGTGTATTGTATTTTTTAAAAGGTTTAGCTTAGCGATAAAGTTGTCAAGACTACCATGTAACTGTGCAGATGCAACAAAGATGTTGTTTAACTGTTCAATGGATATAGTATTTGGTATAGCATGTAAGTAGACTCGTACTAAGCCATTTCCTATATCTTCTATGAGGGGCGAATATGCACTTTGTGGCACAATAGTATTGTATTCTTGTTTAAGGAATTCTAAACTCGTACACTCATTTTTTACAAGATGCCCACATCCAAATTCATTTTGATAGAGCAACTTGACAAAATCTTGCTCTTGCATCTGTGGGTATCGGTGTAGGTGCATTGATATAATATCCAAAATTTCTGCAACGCTATTTTTATTACTTTCCATGTTCATACTATTTTTTATGTGGTTTTACGGAATATTCCCAACACGAGTTAGCGATCAATCATTTGTAAGATGCTCGGCGATACAACAAGCCATGCGTTTAATAAGGTCTTGATGGTCTTTTATGAGATTATAGACAGCATCTTCTGAAAGCACTCCGCGTTTTAGGTCATGGGGAAGTTTGCCTGCCTCATCATCCTCTAAGTCTTTTCGCCACTGGTTACTACCATAATAGCGAGAAAGTGCAAAGTATTTTGCCTGAATTTTTTCGTAGTTTTCTAATGCTTGTGAAAGTTCAACTATAGCTTTTTGTGATTCGTTAAGATTATTTTCCATAGTTGTGATTCGCTTTATTTGTGTCATTTTAGTTTTCCTCATATTTTTGGCTTTTCCATTGGTATAGTTGTAAATCTACTCTACCATTGATAACTTGCACACCTTCTTTTTTTAAAAGTTCCCCTTGCGCTTGTATACCGCCAAACGCAAAATTTTCTGTCAATTTTCCTTGTGCATTTACCACTCGATGACAGGGAATAGTATTCGGGGCTGGGTTTTTATGTAAAGCGTTTCCCACAGCACGGCTCATTTTTTCGTTTCCTGCTATTTTTGCAATTTGGGCGTATGTTGCAACTGTTCCACAGGGGATTTTCTTAACCGCTTCGTAGATTTTTTTGCTTGCGGTAGTAGCAATGAGATTATAACTGTCTTTTATCATCAGTTTAATATCGCTATCAAGAACCGTCCCATCTAAGATAATAGTGTTCCAGTGCATTTTATTTTGATGATAGCCAGGTAATACCGATGGATATATATCACGCCATACAAATGCTTGTTCAGGCTCAACTTTTACATTTATGTTTATATATCCATTTCTGTGGTATGTCCAAAGAAAAGCTTTTTTGTTTTCCTTGTAACGAACCAGTTGCCAGTTTTCATCGTGAAATGGAGCATCTTGGTAAGTGTCAGCAAAAGAAAGAGCGTATTCTAATACCTGTTCTCGTGTGTGTATCACGACTTAATTATACCATAGATATTCCTTAAATGCAAGGCTTCCTATTTT
>JAFTEH010000011.1 GCA_017453745.1 Spirochaetaceae bacterium | reverse complement strand
TTGATTTTCTGAGCTTTGCCTTTCCCATGTCGATGCCGTTTTCCTCTGCAAATATACAAATCCAATCCCATATTGTTTGAGGTGGAATGGATAATTTTTTTGAAATGACTCCTATCGGCACTCGTGCATTGAAGTACATATCGGCGACTTGGCTCATGTACTTGTCTCTTTTTTCGCTTTTTTTTCTTGCCATTTTTTGTCTCTTTTAGGAGTCAACTTTTTCTAGGCTAAGACAGTATTCAGTTGTCAGTATTCAGTTGTCAGTATTCAGTTGTAGGGACACCGCGTGTGTCCGAATCTGAAAATCTGAGAATTCGAACATCTTTTCTAAGGCTTCCGATTGGAAAAACCGAGTCTTTCTTTCTCCGTAGGGGATTCCTTTTAGTAACAAGAAACGATATAAGGAAAACCATTCCCCGTAGGGGATTCCTTTCAATTACTACCTAAAAAACTCCGCCGAAAAAAACTATTACTGTAATGCGGATACTCAAAAGTTTTACCATTTCCCGCACTAGTATCGGCACTTTTTTATTGTTTTTCAAATCTCTTTTGCCTATTTCGAAAAAAATCGTAACTTTGCAAATGCAAACCGAAAGGTATGGTTTGCCGAAAAAAGCGCATTTTCGCTTGATTTTGCTCTTGGTGAACTTGGACACTTCACAAATCATTATGCTGGTATTAGAGAAAATGATTATCCCATTTGTTTGGTAAAAAAGCCCAAGCCCGACAGAGAGAAATAGAGTTTAAAATGAATGGCCCCACTTTTTTGTAATAAATAGTATTATTAAGTCCTTTGGGCAAAGGGCAAAGATTTTTAAAGGATGCACCCGACACATATCAGGGTTTAAAGATGAAAAAAGGCATATTGGCTATTTTACTTTTTAATTTGTTTCTTTCAACAATTATTGTGGCACAAGATACAATTATAACCAATGATAATACAAAAATTATAGCAAAGGTACTTGAGGTCTCACAGAATACGGTGAAATATAACAAATTCAATAACAACGAGGGGCCAACATATATTATCAATGTGTCTGAAATACGTGAAATTATCTATAAAAATGGAGAAAAGGATATATTTTATACCAAAAACAATAATAATGCTAAAAATGATAACGACAATATACAAAACAACAAAATAGAACGTCCATTCATAAAAGGTTTGAGATTTAATTGCTATGTTGAGAATGGTTTTTTCAAAAATGTCCATGCTTCATATACGGCCACTGACCCTATAATAGGTGCTTATAATCCCGACATTTGTCTGGATTATGGTGTGACAACTCAATTCACACCTGGATTGAGGATATATGATTACGCTTTTGTAGGCATTGGTTTTTGCTTTTTGACAAGTATAGAAGAGCCTATGATTGCTTCTTCTATTTCAATAAAAGGGAGGGGATACTATCCAATTAATAGAAAAACATCGCCATTTATTGAAATGTCTATAGGGTGGTCCTATATATTTGACGATCCAACTTTTTTACAAAAGAATACTTTTATGACATCATCCTTCGCTATCGGATTTGAATTAAGTCATTTTACAATTAGTACGGGTGTTATGTGGAATCTGTTAGACCATAAATTAAAAAATATAGACCTTTACAGATATACTGATGGAAGTTATCATAACCCCCCTAAAGAATCAGAATTAGCTATTTTTTTAAATCTAGGTGTGAAAATTGGTAAAACCCATTGAATATAAGTGTGCTTTATTTAAAATCCAGCACAGAAAGCAGTAGTAACACTATGAGTCTTAACACAATACTTCGTGCCAATTTCCATACTATCCCAGCTAATTATAAAACTGAAAACTGCTCAAACGATGAAAATTTTTCCCGTTTGAGCAGTTTTCGGCATAAATATACAATTGCAAATTAATGGAAGATGTGGTAAGAATCGTACTCTAAACCATTAATTTTCAATTTTTAATTATCAATTCTCAACTGCAAACACCAGTCGTTTGTAGTTTTCGTCGGTCCATTTGAGCAGCATGGCTTTGAAATCGTTGTACTGTGCCACGGGAATTTCCGCCTCGGTGAGGGAGAGTGTGCGCACAACTTCCACCTCGTTGCCTTTCTGCACCATCTTTATCTGCATATAGCCGAAGGGTTTGTTCACGGTTACGTCGATGGGTTTGCCCACCCAACGCACGTTTTTGGGCAGCGTAACGGTGTAGCGGTACATCTCCTTGGCGGTGCCGCATACCACAGGCACGGTGCGTTTTCCCACCAGCAGTCCGGGCATCATGCCGAAGACTCCCAGAGGCCGCTCGAGGGTGAGCGAGTAATAACCCTCGGCAATCTGATGGAGTTCCACATCGCCTTTCTTGCCGCTGCATTTCAGTGTTTTGCCTTCGGTGGTAAGGATGTAGTTGTCATCCACAGACACCAACTTGGAGTTTAGGCTCTTGCCCACGGGTTCCAACTTACCTGCATGCGTGGCAGAGAGTTCATATTTCTGGTCGAGCCAATCGAAGGTAACATATTCCGACTGCGGGAAATAGAAATCCTTGCCGTTGCATTTGAGGGTGTCGTAGCAGAAAGCCACCTTTGACTGGAATCCCGCCAGTTGCAGCAGACCGTTGAGCAAAAGCGTCTTTTCAAAGGCGTTGCCGCAGTTGGCGTTCCACACCTCGCCGGCGTTGCGGAAACGCATTCCTGTTTGGGCAAGGCTTACGTTGTTAAGACGCAGGTTGCGAACCACGTGTTCGTTGATTTTCTTGGCTTTCGACACTGCAAAGATACCATCGCGCTGTGCAAATCCGTGGCATAGCATATCCAAGGCCTTTCTACCAAAGGAAATGCAGAACTGATTTTTTCACAAAAACGACATAAAAACGAACTTCATTCCTTGCAAATTTCTTTACTACAATTAATTTCGAATCTTTTCTATTTTATATTATAACCATGACAAGTTACCATCTTTATCAACAAAAGTATTGGCTATAGCACCACAAGTAGCTGGTATCCGACAATCTTTTTCCATCTCTTCCCACCTGCGATATGCCGCTGCTATACCAGCAGCCATACCCCGTCCCCCCATATACTCATCCAAATCGTTGTCTTTTAACATACTGCTCAAAGTGTCAAAGCTCATTTTCATATTCTGGCTGAACAACACAAGAGCCAACCTACCAATAAATTCATAGGTTTTGTTTTCCATTTTTTCTTCTTTTTCCATTTCTTTAAACTTTTTTGTTGGTTAATAAAAGTGTTTTTCAAGAAGTTATACAGCCGAAATAAAACAGGGCATAAGCCATCGCTTCCGCCCGTCTTAGCAGCGGTATCGCCAGAAACCTAAACAGAGAGGGAGAAAATGCGTAATGTCTTATGCCTATACCGTTTGCCTCTAAGGCAAAACCATAGGCAAAAAGCATTGGCGCGCATCCTTCTGTTTGGTCGAAAACTGGCGATTTTCCACTAAAGGAGGCTTTCCGAATAACTTTTAGCCATAGTTTACTTGCTCTGTAAACTCGCTGCAAAGTTACGAATTTTTTTTGACACCAATGCATTTTTTTCTCTGTTTTTTTTCTAAACTTGCTTTTTACTTATTTAATGTTTCATATTTACTAAACTCCTCCCTCATAAGAAAGTCCAAATAATGTCCAAATCACAGCAATTTGGGAATCGGGTATTTTAGCTTCATAAAACAAGATTTGTTGCATAGGAAACTTTTAATCAAGCATGATATAGTTGATGAGATGTTTTTTATTTTTTTACTGTTGCCCGCTGGGAAAATATAAAATCGCTTTTCCAAAACATTGCAGAGCATATCAAAAACCGCACTACAAAAGAAAATACAAAACTGTTTTTTCACAAAAACGAGCATTTTTGATAAAATTTGGTCATGCGAATGTGCATAACAAAAAGTGCCGGCTTTATTTCCGGCACTTTTTCCGCTGTTACTTTTTGGGCACAAAAACGTAGGTTTTGCCATTAACAATCTTTGCCATGCCTCCCATATCACGTGCGGCTTTTGTCAGGTCGCTGACGGAGGCGTAGGTCTGGCTCATTCCGTTCGGAAAATTCAATGTGTACATAATCTTTTTGTTTAAATTAAACTTTATTTTACGCCTGCAAAAATACACCAATCCCGCCACTCAGCGCAGGTCTAAATAAAGTCCAAATTGCAACAGATTAGCAATTAGCCATATACACAGATTACAAAAAGAAGATTTTGGCTGAAGCCAGCGCAAGAAGCTCCGCCACAATCACCGCCCCATCAGTACTTTGCAACGTTCCACCACTCGCAGAAAGAGGCTGTAAACCTCGTCCTTGTCGTTGCAGTATTTCCACACGCAGCTTATGTCGTACTCTGGCAGAAGGTTCTGTTTCAGG
>JAFTEH010000081.1 GCA_017453745.1 Spirochaetaceae bacterium | reverse complement strand
GGCACACCCATTGTACCCCCGTTCATTACGAGGTTTGAAACAAGCCCCGCTCATTGCGAGGAATATAAGTGGCTTTTCCGTCATTGCGAGGGCGTATAAACGCCCGAAGCAATCTCTAAGATTATTATCACACGGATTTGCAAAAATCTAACGATTTTTGCTTTTTTAAGCGCAGGGTATTGTTGAAAAACCTGAGCAATGTAGTCGCCTTACCCCTTAGCCACTAAGTAAGCGTGCTCGCAATGACCGACAAAACAACAAACTGCGTTTGCGAAGCAAACGACATGTTAAAGCATACTTTGTGTCTTAAAGTTTTTTTAAACCGTCGATAATTCAGGCACCCCTCACCCTACCCATAAAACAAGAATAGGAGTCAGGGCGCCGCGAGCGTTTTACTTCACTTATACACGCATTATTTAGAAGTTAATGCTGCCATCGTAATATAGTTATACGGCTGGTTAAAATGAGGCAAAAAGAAAATGTCTAATAGTTTTAACTTGTCAATGGTAATGCCTTCCTGCACTGCGAGCGAAAACATGTGTATACCCATCGAAATATCTTCTGTTGAGCCCATTTGCGCCCCTAGTATTCTTCGGGTGGCTTTGTCATACACAATGCGGATTTTAACTGTAGCATTCGTTCGCATAAAACCAGGTCGTTGCAAATCTTCATAGTCGGTGTATAGCACATCAAAGCCGGCTTTTTGAGCAGCAGCAACGGAAAGCCCCGTCGAAACCAGTTTATACCCAAACACACAAATACCGTTTGAGCCTTGTACCCCAATCGCTGCAAGTGCTGTTCCACAAACATTATGTCCTGCCACAACCCCTGAACGCACGGCATTAGTCGCAAGCGCAATATAGGTTGTGTCCTTGAGCGCATTTGAATAAATCGTAGCGCAATCTCCAATAGCATAGACATTTGGGTCACTTGTTTGCTGGTGCGCATCTACAAGATATGCCCCATTTTTAAAAGTCTTCAAATGGTCTTTTCCGAGTTCTGTATTTGGGCGGAACCCTATTGCATTGACCACTAAGTCGACTGCATATTCGCCCTTTGTCGTTACTATTTTTTCGGCTCGTGTACTTCCCTTGTATTCTGTTACCGCTTCACCAAAATGACATTCGATTCCATTTTCGCGTAAGCGTTTATCCATTTCTGCTGTAAAAATATCATCATAATATGAAGCAATGGAACTCGGTGCAATATCAAACAACAGAACATTTTTTCCGCGCAATTTTGCGGCTTCTGCCAACTCCACACCGATGTAGCCGGCACCAATAACAGCAACAGTTTTTACTTCCGGACGACTTATTTCTGCGTCAACTGCTTGCCCCTCTTGAAAGAGTTTTAAGTAACTAATGCCTTCCAAATTGCTCCCTGGTAAATTTGGCGAAATAGGTAACGAACCTGTCGCTAAAATTAACTTATCATACTGTTCATCAAATGTACTGCCATCTTTTTTTTGGCAATGCACAACTTTTTTTTCAAAGTCGATATGTTGAACCGATGTTTCCATGTGGATTTTAGCGCCTTTTGCTTCAAAATCTTCTTTTTTTGTGTAAAACAAATTTTCATACGAATCTATTTGTCTCCCAATCCACAAGGCTGTACCACAACCCAAATAACTCAAATTTGAGTTTCGATCAATCATTACTACTTCATGTCCCTTGTAATTATCAAGGATTGTATTAGTAGCAGCAATGCCGGCATGATTTGTTCCAACAATAACAATTTTCATGTTTTCCCCCAAGATATAAAATAACCTTACCGTTCAATATATTCGAACAGGTAAAGGTTTATCGTTATTAGTTTATCAAATATGTTTTTTTTTGTCAATACTTTTAGTCATTACATGAATCATATAATTACTTATTTGTACTTAGTACAAATAAAAAGACTTTGCGTAAGAACATGTTTACAGCCCGTTGCAAAAAAATTTTTTTATGCCATAATACACTGTATGAAAAAAATATCTTTTATAGGAATATGTATTATGTTGGTATGTGCATGCCAGTCGAATAAATCGTCTGTAAGCAACCAGTCCTCTGTTTCCCTTGCCAATCCTATTGTTCAATCATCTAAAACTGAAATCAATAAAAAATTAGGGCTTTCATTTAACATTCCACAGGATGCAACACATGTACAGTATAGCATTATTGCAGGAAAAATCGCCCAGTGTTCTTTTGAGTGGAAACAGGCAACCTGTACGGTCCGCCTTCAAGCAGCACCCACAACTGAATTAGAAGATATTTCAGGCTTTTATTATACATGGGATAATGAAGCGCAGGTTTCAGTCGCCTATAATGCTGCCACTGCTCGTTGGACAAGGCTTGAGGACGGAACGACAGTCGGAATCTGTATATGGATTGACTTAGCTCCCGGTATTCTCTATTCAGTAAGTATGAACCAGCATGCTACAAAAGAAAATTTAGTAGAACTCGCAAACACGATATACGTGCAAATGCAGGGCGATGTATAAGATGTGATACTATCTGCTTTCTGTTTCGATTTTCAAACATAAAACGCAACAGAATAATACAGTTGAAACACCGTTACAAGGCTACTAACTCGTACCATGCAAACTAAATATACCGCCTCGCACCAGCCACCAATGGAATTTGAAGCCTGCATTTGCGATATGACAGATGATGGGCGCGGTATTGTTAAATATCACTCGCTCGTCATCTTTACAGACAGAGGGCTTATTGGCGACACAGTGCGATTGCGTATCACAAAGAACCATTCTCGTTACTGCGAAGCGAAAGTTACTCAAGTGGTCAGTCGTACGCCGTTTTTTTGTAAAAGTTCTTGTACGGTATGCGATAGGTGTGGCGGTTGTACAATAAGTGAAATACAATATGATGAGCAATGTAAAATAAAAGAAAATCTCGTATATCAAAAAATAAAACGAGCCGTGCCTACTATGCCTTTTACCATGCAAGCCTGTGTAAAAGCCAAAAACCCAAACCACTATCGTAACAACATACAACTAAAACTACAGTGGCATACACCACAAATTACACTCGGCTTTTATGCAAAAAAAACTCATTCTGTCGTTCCCATACATTCTTGCGTTTTGCTTCCACCCATAATGCGTGAAGCATACGACGCTCTTGTCCGGTTTTTTCAGGAAAGTATTTCCGATTGTACCTATTCGCCTGCCACAAAAAACGGATATGTACAAGATGAACTTCAATCTATAGATGAGATTGTTTTACGCACAAACGAAAAGGAAAATGAACTCCTCCTCATACTAAAATCAGCTCGTTGCGTAAACATTGAAACACTTAATGCCGACCACAAACATGCTTTTTATACATTATGCGAACAATGCCGTATCACCAGTGTTTTTTTACAGGGAGCATCATGCACCCCACAGTGTATATACGGAAAATCCTATGTAGATGTTTGGCTTTTGGGAACGCACTATCACATTGCAGCAAATGCCTTTTTTCAGGTAAACTATACCCAAGCCACACAACTTTTTTCGCTTGCTAAAACAAAACTAAACTTATGTGCAGAAGATATAGTCGTAGACCTTTACTGTGGGGTGGGCGCTCTTTCATTGATTATAGCTCCTCATGTTGCGTCGGTGTTAGGTATAGAAGTAGCCCCAGCAGCAGTCGAAAGCGCTCAACACAATGCAAAACTGAATGGGGTAACAAATACCCGATTTTTGTGCGGAAAGGTCGAAGATATTTTTACGAGCCATTTTGTCAAACAAGAACATATCAATAACGCAAAAATTGTTATAGACCCGCCCCGTTCAGGAATTGAAAAAAACGCCCTCGCAGTCATAGCACAAACAAAGGCGCCCACTCTCTTGTATATTTCCTGTAATCCAGCAACACTGGCGCGTGATGTGGCTGTACTATGCGATAGTGGGTATATGCTCACTGAAATTACTCCAGTAGACCTTTTCCCTCACACGCTTCACATTGAAACGATTGCAGTTTTGCAGTTTTCGCCCTAGCTAGACCAGATGGAGCCCGTCTTGTTGCGATAAGCTAAGCACAAAATGAGCGAGGATACGGCTCATACACAGCACAAAATCTTAACCCAAAAAACCGAGCCCAACTAAAAAAGTTTCAAAACTTGATGAGCGCGATGCCTTAGGCTTAAAGGCTTGGGCTCTGTTGAATTTTTTTTTGAGGTTTTGAAGTATTTCTTGCTGACTGCCATCTTGAAAAATCTTTACCACAAAATTGCCACCGACACGGGTATTTTCTACGGCATAGGCACAAGCAAGTTCTACCAATGCAACCGAGCGACTAGCATCCACCGTTTTATTGCCTGTCGTTGCAGGGGCAGCATCACATATAACAACATCGTATGGACCATTTTTTTTTACTTCAGTAAAAATAGATTTTTCATACATATCGCCTTGAAAAAACCGTAGACGCGTATCCTTTAACTGCGAATCCAAAGGCTTTAAATCGACTGACACACACAAACCATCAAGGGGTAAAAGATGTAATGCGTATGTTGTCCAACTTCCAGGAGCTGCCCCTAAGTCTAAAACAGTTTTAGCTTGTTTAAAAATACCAAACTTTTCATTTAACTGCTCAAGTTTATATACAGAACGAGCGGGATAGCCTTCTGCAAAAGCTTTTTTTGACCAATAATCAGGTTGTTCGTATTGCTTTGCCATAATCATCCACTATTGAAGTATTTTTTTTCTATTATATAATAACAGTGGTGAAAAACAAGATAGAATGTATACGCGACAAGGTAGAAAAATCCTTGCACAAAAACCTTGAACAATTAAGCCAACTAGAAAACAAAAACTTTTTTTTGAAAACCGCCAAAAGCCTTCATACAGAGTCTCTTCCACTTGACAAAGTCAATACTGCCGCTTTGTACGATGAAGCATATATACCGCTCGCAGACATCAGCAAGTATACGGTTTTAGCTGGTGGCAAGCGGTGGCGCGCTATTTTGTGTGTGTTGTCGGCACAACTTGAAACAGAAACACTAAGCCCGATTGAAGAACAAATACTCTATACGCTATCCAGCGTTATTGAATGTATTCACGCTGCAAGTTTAATACATGACGACATTGAAGACGCATCTGAAAAACGCCGTGGGGCTCTCGCCGCTCATATTCAGTACGGGCTTGACAATGCGCTAAACGCAGGAAGTTGGTTATATTTTTTTGCGATGCAACTCTTAGAAAGCCCTGTAATTCCTGAGGCAAAACGAAACTTGTTTTTGGGTCTGGTGAGGGATGCCGTATACTCTCTTCATTTGGGACAAGCCATGGATATACGCTGGCATCAAAACCTTGAGTTTATGCCAAGTTTCAGCGAATATAAAACAATGATCCGCTTAAAAACAGGCACACTTGCGGCTCTCGCTTCCACACTGGGAATGCTTGCCGTAGATGAGCACAGCGAGCATATAGAACTTTTTAGCTTTTTAATGCAAGAACTAGGGATAGTATTTCAAATACAAGATGATGTACAAAATATCTGTGCAGGACTACCAGGAAAAGACGCTGCCGATGATATTGTTGAAGGAAAAAAAAGTTTACCTGTCATTTTACATTGCAAGCAATTCCCCAATGATACAAAAAAACTCATATCTCTTTTTGTTAAAGCCAGACAAGAAGGAGTACATTCCATATCCGTTAATGAAGCATTGACACTTTTACGGCAAAGCGAAGCCATCCCAAATGCTGTCAAGTATGCCTATCAAAGAATAAGTTTTGTCAAGCAAAAACTCAATTCGCTCTATCCAGAATCCGAAACAAAAAAACTATTACTCTTTTTTATCGATAACTTGACAGCACATATTTGCAGTAAGCAGTTTTAATCCTGCCATCACCAAATGCAATGCGATAGCCCTTGCATGTGTACAAAAGGCTATCGCGCGAGCATCTTACTTATATGTGACGGTAATCAAAAGCGGTTTTTCAAGTGAAAGCATATACGAAAGCGGCACAGTAATAGTTGCACTATTTCCAGTAAAATAATGAACACGCCCTTCAGGTTCGCTTTTTACGCTATCAACAATTCCAGGACAAGTCAGGGTAACCTTAAAAAATGCAGATTCAAGTTCACCCGCAATCTTAGGACCGTATGCGGTAGCGATTAAATCCTGATATTCTGACGCACTCATAATATCACCTGTTAAAATGGGCGACACCAAAAGTTCAAGATATTCTTTTACATCTTCGGGAAAAGTATCCACAAGGCGAGCGACACTTTCAGCATGTATATTACAAGTTACCGTTTTTGCTTTTATGTCTATAGAAAATAAACTTGATTCTTTCACACGATGAGCAGGGATATAAAACTTCCCATTAACCGTTGCAGGAGCATTTGTTTCAAGTTTTGTTGTTTGGATATTTTCGGTTTTTAGGTTTTTTGTTATTTCTGTGGCATCAAAAAGGGCTTTATCCTTGCCAACGATAGTTTGAATGATAGTTTCAGTATGAGCACTCGGTTGTACTGCAATGTCAATAGTCACATCTCCTTGAGGCGAAATGACAATTTCGGCAACAGGGGCGCACGAAAAAAAAGTGACAGCCAATAACGCAATAAGCACATAGAATATTTTTTTCTTCATAAGTAAACTCCGTGTATACATGTTCAAAGGATAAAACAGCAAAAAAATACTAAGGTTTCAAAAGCATTTCTTATAGGCTGGAAACGACATTAATGAAACAAAGCATTTCAGTTTTTTCGGCATGGAGCTTATAAAAAATCCACTGTCACTCTTTGAGTAGCGTTGGTGCTTAGGTTTATCTTGGCGGTTTTAAGCTTCTGTGCGGCGGATTCACAAAAGCGAACGGTTTGTTATAAAAAAATTAATATTGATATGAGATAATCAGGAAAATCAATTTTTGCAGGGATTGTGTTTTCTACACCCCCTCTTCTAAGGGAAAAGACACCCTTTTGACCGAGCAAAAGGGTTTCCTTTCCCTTAGGAACCCTTTCCTTCCTAAAACGCGGCTTAGGGGTTCCCCCTAAGAACCCCATTTTTTCGCCTTGCATTAAGTCCGTGTGCAAGCAAGGC
>JAFTEH010000001.1 GCA_017453745.1 Spirochaetaceae bacterium | reverse complement strand
CGCAAGGAAACTCAAGGAAGAAACTCGGCGGTTAAAAACAGCACGCCTGTTTCAGTGCTGTTTTTAACCCACTTGACAATGCGACAAGGAGCAAAACATCAGTTTTGGGACTTGACGCATTGAATTGTACTTATTTTTTCGTCTAGTGATTTGAGCATTTTAGAAGTGTCTTTTGGTATGGTTCCTCTTACACGATATTGTATGAGGTCATGAAAACTATCGTATAGTATTTCTTCGTGCACGGTTTCCCCTAACAAACGAACTAACATGCGGTCTTCTTCTAGTTTTTCAAGTTCGGTGGCTGGTACAAATAACCCATTTTGCACATCAGTATACAGAGGCACACCCTTAGGGATAAAAAGCGAAAAATTGATAAGACGATGTGGTTTTGTGCTCGCTAAAAACTGAGCCAAACATTCCGCATTTTCTTTGCTCCGTTTTGCTCCTGCAATTCCAAGCATAATATGGGCATTGTATATAAGACCTGCGTTGCGGAGTGCATCGATTGCGGTATGCGCTTCTAAAACCGTGTGGTCCTTTTTTATAAAGCGCAAAACATCATCAAGGGCAGTTTCAATGCCGAGATACAAGTTGCGCACGCCTGCTTTATAGAGCGCTTTCAATTCAGCTTCGCTTTTTTTTACGATAGAAGTAACGGTAGCATCCATATTATACTGGGCTACATTGGGAAAGTATTTTTTTGTCATGTCGATAATGCGAAGAAGGTATTCGGTTTCAAGCGCAAAGGCATTTCCATCGCCAAAAAAAATACTCGTTGGATTACCGTGTAGGCTCGCAACTCGCTTACACTCGTTTTCGACTTGCTCAAATGGAAGTATGCGCCACTCAAGATGCTTAAACAAATCGCAAAAAGTACACGCATTATATGAGCAACCCACCATAATTGGCAACATATATGAGCCCCGTTCCATTGGCGGACGACAAATCTGTCCTTCGTATTTCATTGTGCATATTGTAATAGGCTTTATATACAATTTCAAGTCGTGTTATGCGATAAGCATCAATTTCTTGTCAAGGTTTTGTATACTTTTACACTTAGGGCATTTTCGCCCCCTGTAAAATCCTAAGATTTTGGGTGTTTTTAGGCTTGAATGTCACGAGTTCGTTTTATCATTTAAACAAAAACGATTTAAATATCTGGGTTTCTTTAGGGCAACGAGGGCTTTCACGCGAGCCTTGTGCCTAAGTTTTCCGTAACAAGCTTAAAACGAGCACAAGGCTCACGCCTTCTTTTAACCGAAAACTGCTGAGGTTTGTGTCCTGTCTATACTTTGTAAAAATGCTTAGTAAAAAATATTCACAAATTTTTAAACTTGATACAGAATTTTAAAAACATCATATATTACTTATAGGAACCCCGAAAAACGGTAATAGGGCAACAAAGCATCTAAGTCAGTTTTTCGTGTTTCCCTTATCAGTGATATTCTGATAATGAATATCCTTATTTTATTTTTGGAGGAATGTATGAATGCTTTTTTAAGTGATGTGGATACGAAAAAAAATTCTATCCACAAGTTAAAAACGGGAACAACAATAGTTGATACCAAGGCCGTCGTATTACCAGAGTTTTTAGGCGATGGGGCTCCTCCCACTCCCCCACCTAAACCAGTACCAACGCCTACTCCTGATCCAACTCCACAGCCTGAGCCGACACCAACATCTAATCCTATACCAGAACCAGAGCAAAATCCTGAACCAATCGTTACAGAACCCAGTTCCGATGTAGTAGAAGAACCGACCCTTTTGGGAAGTGAAAACAATAATGGCAGTCAAAATGGTGATACAACTATCCCATCACCAAAGCCATCACGCCCCAATGGTAGTAGCGGTAATGGTAGAGGTGGAAACTCCACAACAAAACCAACACCGACCACCACTGGTGGCAGTACCACAGGAGGAACTACTACTGGTACTACAACTACACCAACTATATCTACACCTCAAACACCTACTGAAACTCCTAAAACAGAGCCCTTGTCACCACCTAAGGATGATGAAAACACTAAATCACAAGCGGAAACTACGGGCGATTCTTCTCCCCTCCCCCTTGAACCCCAATCGAACGAACCTGAAACTGTTACACCTTCATCAAACGATAATCCCCAAGGCAAAAAAGAAAGCAACTGGGAAGCTGTAAGGACACGGCTTGAAAATAAAGGGATTAGTCCATTTGAACTTGAAACTACAACAACAAATGACCAACAAGAAAAACAAGCTATAGCACTTGACAAAAACACTAAAATATCTTATGATGTCATTAGGAATAGGCAAGCAGTTATTCATGGTGTTATGCCGTCAACAGAAGGCACTACAAAACAAGAAAGATTGCGAGTAGTCATTGAGCGTAGCCCCGATGATAATGGGAATCAAGGCGATGGTGTAGATAAGTATTTTAAGTCCACCTTAAAAGTATATGATGACGCTATACTTATTTATTCTTGCCCTGTCCAAAGCACAGCGGATCATCCAGATTTGAATAAACCTAATGGTCCAGTAGGTGGGACAATTCCTAAGGGTAAATATACTTGTTATCCTGTAAGTAAAAGTGGCTCCCATGAAAAACCCTTTCACATTGTAAATGAAAAACTTGGTGTTAGCCAAGAAGACAACTATTTACTGCATGGTGATGTTTGTGCTTATGGCAAGTATGCTGGTATTAAATCTGACAAGCATGCTTATAGTGCTGGTTGCCAAATAGTAAGCATGGATAACTACAATGCTTTACATGGAATTGTTGAATCGTATGGATTTACATTTGATACTTCCTATAAGGATTTTGAAAATTACTCACAGTCATTTACTATACAAATAAAATAAATACGAAAAGGCAATGGCTAGTAATATACACTAGCGATTGCCCAATCTCAAGGAGAAAAGTTTATGAAAAAAATATTATTAGTTTTATGTTTAATTTGTATTTTCTGTGTTACTAGTTGTACAAAAAAGGAAACCTCACTTGAAGGAGTTGAAACAGAAAAGGGAGAACCTGTTACTAAAATGCCTGAAGATGAGGTTTCTACCAGTCTGGCTTTTGACCATGCCAACCAAGCGGAAACTGAAGTTTTGGACATCAAAAGAGAGCCCTTAAACCTCTCATATACTTTACAAAGTGAATACCAAAAATTTGACCCTGCTTTTCTTGTAGGACGAACTTATGTATTTTGGTTCTTTAGTATGAAAATCATAGATGAAACCACTTTTAGTATAGACTATCATAGTGGTATAGAATATTACAAATACACACTTGAAACTAAAAATGGCTTACATTTTATTACTGTCGAAAGTCCAGAGGGCGTAAAAGAAAAGTATGATTTTGCTTGTGATTTCCCAGACAAAACTTACCTTGTTTTTTACAATGAACGGTTTATATCCTTCTACGGAAAAAACAACAATGGCTATATGAGTAATTATGAAAGTCCATCACCATATTGGTCGCTGACTCCAATAAACCTTCACGAACCTACTATGCGTGTTGACTATGATTATAAAGATACTCTTGACAACAGGTGGAAAGCCCCTACAATGAGCGAAAAACCACGGTTGGTTTTTGACCCAGATCCAGCAAAAAAAACTTACGACTCAGACGAAAAGAAACAAAAAGCCATTGAGCGTTACCGAGACCCAAGTCATGATACTGATGATGCAGAAACCCTCACCACTTACGAAGAATATCTTATCTGGACATCAGGCTATGTGAGCTACACCAATCCAGAATGCTACACCGAATACGCACGGCCTAAAAAGATTTGCATCACAGTTGAAAACCCACGAACAAATGATATAACACGCTACACTTACGACCTCGCCGACACAGCACAACCACAAGTACTACGCTACGATATGCTATTATTTACACATTCAAATAAAAAATTTACCATTTCTATCGAAGAAGTCTATCCAGGCACAAAATATAGCGATGTATGTGTAAGTTCTATTCATAAATACTTTGGGAGAAAGGAGTAGGTTTCTTTAGGGCAACGAGGGCTTTCACGCGAGCCTTGTGCTTAAGGGCACTTCTAAAAACTCCAAATTTAAAAAGTTTTTAGAAGTGCGCCGAGTATTGGAGCCTTGAAATTACAAGGCTCCAATACTCGCATTTTCAAAGACACCTCTAAAAACTGAAGTTTTTAGAGGTTCCCTTAAGTTTTTCGTAACAAGCTTAAAACGAGCACAAGGCTCACGCCTTCTTTTAACCGAAAACTGCTGAGGTTTGTGTACTGTCTATACTTTGTAAAATTGATTAGTAAAAAATATTAAAAACAGTCTCGACATTTTTTTATATTTGATATACTACTACCAGCCTTTTTATCTATAGTAGCGATAGG
>JAFTEH010000010.1 GCA_017453745.1 Spirochaetaceae bacterium | reverse complement strand
TATTTTTTAAAGTAAATTCAATTACGGATAAAGATATTATAGATAAATTAGTTGAATGTTCGCAAGCAGGTGTACGAGTGCGTTTATTAGTTCGTGGTATTTGTTGTATTTTACCTAATATAGCAGAATACACTGAAAATATTGAAATAAAAAGTATCATTGGTCGTTTTTTAGAACATGCGCGTGTATATATTTTTGGTAATGATAGTAATGCACAATATTTTATTTCTTCTGCGGATCTTATGACGCGCAATATGGAACATCGTGTTGAAGTTGCTATACCTATTTTAGACAAACACTCAAAAGAAAAATTAAAACATTTTATTGAAGCACAGTGGAAAGATACAAAAAAAGGTCGTTCTATGAAAAAAGATGGGAGTTTTCAAAAATATATTCTAAAAGAAACAGAGTATTTTTCCTCACAAGATTATTTTTTATCCACGTGCAATACCAGTGAACAGGATAAAAAAATTGAAATACCCAAAATCATCAGAAAACTTTTTTCAAAATATATTAAGTATTGATTTTCTCATCTTCGCCTTTTACATAATTATTCTTTTTTATCTTTACATCTGGTTCTGTAGGTATTGAAAATCCCGGTAAAAATCTATCAATAGGTACTAATGTAAAAAGTAATAAAGAAACAACTGCAACTATTGCTAGGTAATTATGACTAATTAAATCAATTTGTGTGAATGTCTGTAATGGGTATACTGTTGCAGCAATGCCCACAAAATAACTTAAGTATACATGCCATGGTATGAGTTGGCTACCGAAAACACCGAGTGCAGAAGAAAATGTAGCATTTCTCAGTCTTAATCGATACATGTCTTTTTCACTTGCTTCTATATTCTTATCGGTAATGTCTTTAATAATCGGCCCTATAGTTGTAATTTGGGCCATTTCATCAGCAAGGGCTGCATTTCCTAAAATTGAAATTGTTCCATTCCAAAACAATAGTTGTCGTACATTTTTTGAAATGCGTACACTTAAATGGGCAAGTGGCTCAAAGGCATTCATCTTCCCCATAATTCCGCCAAAGGCAGCAACCCACATCATCATTACAATTACCCAGCTACCAGCATCTGAAAACCCATTGAGCATAAGGTCTAAGCATGTTTTTACATCAGGCACCGTACCGGCAAAAGCTCCTAGAATAAAGCAAGAAATAAGACCTAAACTCAAACAAATAACTGTAGAAATTCCTTTTAATGCAGTAACGATAACAATGAGCATTGGTATAACCATAAAAAGAGGAACCCCTGTTTTTACTTGATTGAGTAATTCGATAGCGACAGGCTTTTCTTCAGCAAGTTTTTCCCATACTTCAGCAGGAATAGCATCTATAGCAATCGTTGGATTAACACTTTGAGTAGGTAATGACCAACTCGCTATAAAAAAAATAACTAAAGCGATCACTAATGAAAAAATTGACCAAACACCTTGATTTTTTATTCTATCGGTGATTTCAACTTTATGGATTGCTGAACTGACAACAGTAACATCAGAAATGAGCCCAAGATTATCCCCGAAACATGAGCCACCAGCTACAGCGCTCAAAGATAATAAAATATTACCGCCCAAAATATGAGTAAGCCATAAAAATACCGGCGCACAAGCAGCAAATGTCCCCCAAGATGTGCCCGTTGCTACCGAAAGACAACTTGATATGAGCAATGAAACAACTGCTACCGTTTTAGCTGAAAGTCCTATTTTTAAACTAATATTTATTACAGCGGCGCCAACTCCAGTAGCCATAAAACTATCTGCAAGAGCATACGCAAGCATTAGAATAAAAAAAACAATCTGCATTTCTTTAACATTAGAAATTGCTGCATCTAAGACATCAGTAAAGGTAAACCGTTCTGTTAGCATTGCAACAATGATTGCGTAAAATGTAGCAATAGGCGCAATTATCAAAATATCTAGTTTAATATTAAAGTATTCAGAAAGAGCCTTAATATTCGATATAATCATGAGAGCCGCTAATACAAAAATAGGGGAGAGCTTAAAAAAAGATTTAAAAAAGTGCTTCACTAAAACCTCAGAAAAAAATGGGGCATGAAACCAAAGGCAATAAGCCTAATAGGTGTGTAAAATAAAAAAATGGGGAGACAAGGATTCGAACCTTGGAAGGCAAAGCCAACAGATTTACAGTCTGCCCCCGTTGACCGCTTGGGTATCTCCCCATTTTAAGCCAACTTAGGGATTCGAACCCTAGACCCCGAGATTACAAATCACGTGCTCTGGCCAGCTGAGCTAAGTTGGCAATACTTGTGTATATTACATTTTTTTAAAAAAAAGTCAAGTGCTTTTTAAAAAAAATCATGGAAATCAATTTTTGCAGAGATTGTTTTTCCCTGCATTCCTATACTAAGGGAAAAGACACCCTTTTGACCGAGCAAAAGGGTTTCCTTTCCCTTAGGAACCCTTACCTTCCTAAAACGCGGCTTAGGGCTCCGCCCTAAGAACCCGCCTGAAAGTAATAAGTTCCTAGTTATGCACTATGGAATTTAAGCAAACCAGTTGTTTATATTAAAAATTGATTTCCGTGAAAAAAAATTATCTCATCTGGTTAAAGCTATAAAAAACTTTATCTTTTAGTAAAAAGTGTATATTTTCTTTTTCTCATCCTTATATATCTTGGGAAATATATCTTGGAAATTGTGGGGAGAGGGAAAATATTTTTTTCCTTAATTTTTAAGAAAAAGTATCTACTTGTTTTTTTTAAATAAACTTGTATCATTACACGAGCAATATATTTAAATTTTTACCTAATTGGAGGTTGTTTAAAATGGCTCAAAATTATGATTTGGTTATCATCGGTGGTGGACCTGGTGGACTTGCTGCTGGTATTTATGCGGCTCGCTCAAAACTAAAAACATTAGTGTTAGAAGCAAAGCCAAATATGGGCGGTCAGTGTTATATTACTGAAGAGATAGAAAATTATCCTGGTTTTCCTGAAACGACTGGTCCTCAACTGACTGAAGCGTTTAAAAAACATGCTGAAAAATTTGGTGTCGAATTTGTTCGAGCAAAAGCCGAAAGTATTGTTGTTGACCCAAATTCAGCAAAACGAACCGTAAAGGCAAGCAATGGGGAAACTTATGAGTGTTTTGCTGTTGTGGTCGCTACAGGGGCAAGCGCTCGAGGCTTAGGTTGTAAGGGTGAAGAAGAGCATAAAGGGAAAGGCGTTTCTTCCTGTGCTACATGCGATGGTGCTTTCTTTGAAGACTGTGAGATAGTCGTTGTTGGTGGTGGTGATTCTGCCGTTGAAGAAGCAATGTATTTAACTAAATTTGCAAGCAAAGTTACTATTATACATCGACGCGATGAATTGCGAGCAGCAAAATCTATACAAGAAAAGGCTTTCGCTAATCCTAAAATGCACTTTTTGTGGGATTCTGTTATTGAAGAAATTTGTGGTGAAGGGCTTGTCGATAGTGTAAAGGTTAAAAATGTAAAAACAGGTGAAATAACTACTCTGTCGACCGAAGGGGTTTTTGTGTTTATTGGCCATGATCCACAAACTGACTTTTTAGATGGACAAGTTACTCTTGATGATAAGGGCTATATTATCACAAATGGCAAAATGGAAACCAATGTTCCTGGTATTTATGCTGTTGGGGATGTCATCCAAAAAGAAAGCAGGCAAGTAGTAACAGCAGCGGCGGATGGTGCTTTAGCAGGTATTTGGGCAGGCAACTATGTTGATGATGTAAAGGCCCATATTGCTATGGGAAAGTAGTGTAACAGATATACATATTAATGATTTTAGATGTGTA
>JAFTEH010000080.1 GCA_017453745.1 Spirochaetaceae bacterium | reverse complement strand
TCTACACGGATGTAGACGGTGCGTAAGTGCGAGAATTAAAAAGAACATAATATATTTTAATTCTCGGCCACTTTGAAAAAACAAGGATGTTTTTTCAAAGTGCATTTGCTTCGAACAAAAGTGTGTCCCTTTCCCTTAGTATTAGGATGCAGAAAAACACTCTCTCCAAAAACTTGATTTCCCTATTCCCCTACAACTCAATATTGATTTTTTATTAATTATATATATAATCGCACAGATACTCACTTGATATGTTTTCCAATGCCTTATTTCCAAAAAGCACAGGAAAATGTGTCAAAAAATCTTCATCTGAAGGAGAATTTCTTAGATTTATGGTAGGAAGTATTTTTTCAAAAGAACTATCCGATTTTATTGATCAGTGGAAAGATAAACCCGGGAATGTCATTATGATTTTGCACAAAGTGCAAGAGGCAGAAGGGTATGTTTCCAGTGCTGCAGCTGAGGAAGTAGCAAATCGCTTAAACATGCCACTTGCTACGCTGTATGGAACCATGTCGTTTTATCATTTTTTTAAAACGGAAAAACCAGGTAAGCATACTATTTCGGTATGCTTAGGAACAGCCTGTTACTTAAAAGGCGGTCAAGACCTCTTTGACGAAGCAAAAAGTCTTTTAAAACTAGAAAATGGTAAACAAACAAGTACCGATGGTGAGTTTTCACTTGAAGCGGTTCGTTGTATAGGTTGTTGTGGACTCGCTCCAGTGATTTCGGTCGATGGGCAAGTATATGGTCGTTTAAAACGAGAAGATATGGCCGGTATTATTGCAAAATACCGCTCAAACTAATAGAGGTGATTATATGCAAAAATTAACGAGAGAAAGTTTACACGCACTACAGGAAAAACTCGCTAATGAAATTAAAATTCGTAAAACAGGTCATAAAAAAGCATATATTACGGTAAACATTGGTAATGAAGGGCTCGAAAATGGCTCAAAATCAGTTTTTAACGAAATATGTAAGACTGTGGATGCTGAAAATTTGCGTGGTGATGTTGTTGTTACACAAGTGGCCCGTGACGGCTTACGAGAAGCCAATACTGTTGTTGAAGTACTTGTACACGGAACAAAAGCGGTTCGATATGGACACATAACAGTCGAAAATGCAAGTAGAATCATAAAAGAGCATGTACTTAACGGCAAAGTACTTGAAGATCTTATATTAAAGTTTTAGGAGAAACATATGTCTATTACTCATTATATTTTAGTATGTGGTGGTTCGGCTTGTCAGTCAACTGATTCAGTTGCTATTTATGAAAATATACTCAAAGAATTAAAAGCATGTCATATTGAAGAAACCGTACAGGTGATTCAAACGGGTTGTTTCGGTTTTTGTGAAAAAGGACCTATTGTAAAAGTTCTTCCTGAAGATGTTTTTTATGTTGAAGTAAAACCAGAAGATGCAAAAGATATTGTTCATGAACATATTGTCAAGGGCATTCCAGTAGAGCGTCTTTTATATGACAAAACCAAACGCAACATCGATGAAGAAATTGAAGAAATACCTTTTTATAAAAAGCAAATGCGTATTGTTTTGCGTAACTGCGGATTGATTGACCCAGAAAACATTGAAGACTATATCGCACACGAAGGCTATTTTGCACTAGAAAAAGCCCTCTTTGAAATGTCCAGTGAACAAATTATCGAAGAGATAAAGGCTTCTGGTTTACGCGGGCGCGGTGGTGCTGGTTTCCCAACAGGATTAAAGTGGGAAGCAGGCTTAAAAGCAAAAGGCGATATCAAGTATGTCGTATGTAATGCTGACGAAGGCGACCCAGGTGCTTATATGGACCGCTCTACGATTGAGGGCGACCCCCATAGCATTATCGAAGCAATGGCTATTTGTGGTAAGGCTATCGGTGCGAGCAAGGGCTTTGTGTATATACGAGCGGAATATCCTCTTGCAGTACGCCGTCTTGAAAAAGCAATCAAAGATGCAACAGAATACGGTTTACTCGGAAAAAATATTTTAGGTTCAGGATTTGACTTTGACATTGAAATACGCTTAGGTGCAGGAGCCTTTGTCTGTGGGGAAGAAACTGCTCTTTTGCGCTCTATTGAAGGCAAGCGTGGTATGCCAACACCAAAACCACCATTCCCAGCTCAATCTGGTCTTTGGGGAAAACCAACTATTATTAACAATGTTGAAACATGGGCAAATATTCCTGTCATTTTGATGAAAGGGGCGAGTTGGTTTAAAGGTATTGGAACTGCCGATTCGTCTGGAACAAAGGTCTTTGCCTTGACCGGTAAGGTAGAAAACTCTGGTTTGGTTGAAGTTCCTATGGGGACAACTTTGCGAGAAATTATCTTTGAAATTGGTGGAGGCATTAAAAACGGCAAAAAGTTCAAAGGCGTTCAGACTGGAGGTCCTTCTGGCGGTATTATAACTGAGGACGCTTTGGACACCCCTATTGATTTTGCAAACTTACAAAAACTAGGCTCAATGATGGGCTCTGGTGGTATGATTGTTATGGATGAAGACGACTGTGTCGTTGATGTTGCCAAGTTTTATATGGAATTCTGTGTAGATGAATCTTGTGGGAAATGTTCACCATGTCGTATTGGAACAAAACAATTACACAATATTCTTGACAAAATCTCCAAAGGCAAAGGCACCATAGAAGACCTTGACAGACTAGAAGATATTGGTTTTGCTATGCAAAAAGCCTCACTCTGTGCTTTAGGACAATCAGCACCAAATCCAACTTTGTCAACTTTACGCAAGTTTCGTGACGAATACCTTGCGCATGTGGTCGATAAAAAATGTCTGACCGGTAAGTGTAAAAACTTGACAAGTTTCTTTATCGAGGAAACTTGTATTGGATGTGGCGCTTGTGCACGCAAATGTCCAGCGAATGCCATTAGTGGCGAACGCAAAATGCGGCATGTTATTGAGCAAAGCAAGTGTATTAAATGTGGCGAATGTTTTTCCGCTTGCCACTTTAAGAGCGTTGTAAAAAAATAATGCTTTCTCTGAAGACACACAGAGCAAAACTATCTTGTAGGGAGAAAAATATGATAACAGTTAAAATTAACGGCAAAGAAATAAAAGCAAAAGAAGGTTCTACCATTATGGAAGTAGCTCATGCTGCTAATGTAAAAATACCTTCTTTATGCTATCATAAAGATTTATTACCTTGGGGGTCGTGTGGCTTATGTATTGTTCATCTGGAAGGCAATAACCGCATGATGCGAGCTTGTTGTACCGAAGCAGTTGACGGCATGAGTATAATTACCCATGATGCACAAATTGTACGAGCACGCCGCACTGTGTTAGAGTTGATACTTTCTAACCATCCGCAAAACTGCTTAACTTGTATCAGAAACAATAAGTGCGAACTTCAAAGTTTAGCAGCAGAGTTTGGCTTGACCGATGTGCGCTTTGATCATATCCTCAGCGAAAACCCCACTGATAACTCAAATGCAGCTATTGTATTTGATCGGTACAAATGTATATCCTGTGGGCGTTGTGTTCAAGTTTGTAATCAAATGCAGGCCGTATATGCTATTGAACATCAGGGGCGTGGTCACAAAACAATTATAGCACCAGCAATGAAAAAAGAGCTAAAAGATTCGCCTTGTGTCCGCTGCGGACAATGCGCTGTGCACTGTCCAGTAGGCGCCATTCATGAAGCAAAACCGGTAGCTGATATATGGGCAAAACTTGCAGACCCAGATGTTGTTAGTGTTGCTCACATTGCGCCTGCAGTACGCGTTGCCTTAGGAGAAGAATTTGGGCTTCCTCCTGGCGAGTTGACAACAGGCAAGATTTATGCGGCATTACGCCGAATCGGTTTTGAGTATGTATTTGACAACAACTTTTCAGCCGACTTGACAATCATGGAAGAAGCACAAGAATTTGTAAACAACTTCACCAGTGGCACTTACAAATTTCCGCAATTTACCTCGTGTTGTCCTGCTTGGATCGACTATGCAGAAAAATATCACCACAACTTATTACCGCATCTTTCCACATCCAAAAGCCCCGCACAAATGATGGGCGCAATGATTAAAACATATTGGGCAGAAAAGGCCAACATCGATCCAAAGAAAATATTCTCGGTTGAAATAATGCCGTGTACCGCCAAAAAGTATGAAATTATACGCGATGAAAGTATGTCTAGTTCTGGAATGCAGGATAATGATGTAGTCCTTACAACGCGCGAACTTGCCAATCTAATTCGTCAAGCAGGTATTGAGTTTGACCTTTTGGAAGACCAAGAAGCTGATTCACCTCTCGGGCCGTATTCTGGTGCTGGTACTATTTTTGGTGCTACTGGTGGTGTTATGGAAGCCGCATTGCGTACAGCTTACTTTACAATCACAGGCAAAGAACTTGACAAAATAGACTTTACAGAAGTGCGAGGTATTGATAATGTAAAAGAAGCAAAAGTCAATATTGCCGGTAATGAAATACGAATTGCCGTTATACATCAGTTAGGAAATTTACCAGAGTTTTTAGCTAAACTAAATCAATCTATGGAAGCTGGTGGCGAACCACTATATCACTTTATTGAAGTCATGGCTTGTCGTGGAGGTTGTGTCGGTGGTGGTGGTCAACCATACGGAGGGGCTACCGATGAAGTTCGTCTTGCACGCGCAAAAGGTTTATACACCGATGACGAGCGTTCAACGATTCGTTGCTCGCATGATAATCCTCTCATCAAGCAAATTTATAGTGAGTTTTTAGAAAAACCAAATTCTGAAAAGGCACACAAACTTTTACATACTCACTATTCAAAACGCCCGCTATATAAGTAGCAGTATAGATAAGACAGTCCTCACCTTTATGGTGGGGCTGTCTACCAAAACCGTACATTCAAAATACAAGACATAAACACACTAATCATTTTAAAATGAAACGCATACCTTGAGAAATATTTACCTTTTGTGTATCATTAACATGCTTCCTAGAAAACACAAAAATTTTGGAGATATAATGAATACATTTGGCTTTATACGATGTGGAGTTGTTTCTGTTCCTTCTAAACTTCTTGACAGCGAGCATAACGCTCATCTTATACTAGACCTTGCACAACAAGCCGAACATGACAGTATTGATATACTATGTTGTCAAGAACTAGCGCTAACGGGGGCGACATGTGGCTCGCTTTTTTTTAACAATGATTTTTTAGAAAATGCTCGCCTAGCGTTACTCACACTTGCTGAAAGTACTAAAGAATTGAACACCGTTTTATGTGTTGGTTTTCCATATAGTGACAGTGGTGCACTTTATAGCTGCTATGCCGTGATACACCGTGGGCAGATTCGTGCTATCATTCCACTACAAACATCAGTATATCCCTTTGCAAATCCAAAGACACAATCAAAAGGTACTGCTACTTTGCATACTCAATATGAAGTTCCATTCTTGACAGGGACATTTCAAATACAATGTGGGTCGGTTTCTGCTACACTAAAAGTTACTAGTCTAAACAATATCCCTTTTGCAGACCCACAGTTTTCTCTTTCCTGTCAAGATGCTAGTATTGTAATTTGCCCGAGCGCAACTCATATATATGCAGGCACTAGCTTACGCCCATCACTAAAACAATTTTCCAAACACTACGCTGCTGCACTTCTTTTTATCAATGCAAGCCCGAATGAATCAAGTGGAGAACATGTATTCTTAGGGGACTGTGGCATTTATGAATTAGGACAAGAATTGACAAGTATAAACTATTTAAAAAGCAAGCCTTTTTCTTTTAATACTAACAAGTGCATATTTAGCGATGTAGACATTCAGTATATCCAGCAGTATAAGCAACGGCATGCGTTAAGTACTAGTAATGAGGTTTCAATGAATGAACCCCAACCTACTCTTTTACCGATTGACCTACAAACACACCAAGTAGCAAAACTAAAATATCCATTATCACCGACACCGTATATCCCAGACTTTAGTGAGGATAGCTGTCAAGTTGATGAAGAAACTTTTTACACCAATATTCTTAACTATTCAGCACTTGCGCTTGCTCGGCGCTTACATGCTATTGGAACCAATAAAATGTTACTTGGTATTTCAGGCGGAGTCGATTCAACATTTGCGCTACTTGTTTGTGTGTGGTCTCAACTTTTTCAAGGCAAAGACACACACTCTGTACATGCAATTACAATGCCCTGTTTTGCAACTACTGAGCGTACAAAAAATAATGCACTCCGACTAGCACAAGTTTTAAATTGTAGCACAGAAACTATAGATATATCCGACACCGTTAAAAGTCATTTTCACGATATTGGGCACAACGAAAATGAGTATAATACTACTTTTGAAAACGCACAAGCGCGTGAAAGAACTCAGGTGCTTTTGGATAAAGCTAATTCACTAGGTGGCATTGTGGTTTCCGCATCTGACTTGTCAGAAATTGCGCTCGGTTGGTCGACCTTTGCTGGCGATCATATTTCCCAATATAATGTAGCAGCAAGTTTACCTAAAACTGTTTTGCGTAAATTTTTATCCTTTTTCGCAAATAAGGGCGAAATTTTCAAGAGTAACGATACTCACTTGTTTCACTCTATTATTTCTGATATTCTTGACACACCAGTTAGTCCCGAATTGATTCCCAGTCATCAAGCTAACACAATAGGCCAAAAAACAGAAGATATATTAGGCTCCTACGAATTACATGATTTTATCACATGGCATTTTGTCAAGAATAATTTTACAAAAGAAAAGATTTTGTTTTTAGCTAAAATAGCCTTTGCGGAAACATACAGTGAACAAGAAATTGAGCGTTGTGTACATCTTTTCTTTAAGCGATTTTTCACGAACCAGTTTAAGCGTTCATGCTCACCAGAAGGTGCGGCGGTGCTCCCTATCAGTTTATCACCTCGTAGTAGCTGGTGTATGCCATCTGATATACAGCCCGATTTTCTTACTTCATTTTTTAACTAAAAATCGATAATGTAAAAGGGGTTCTTATATGCAACTTGGATTTAGCCTTGAACAAAAACAACAACAAGCCATTTCACAAGAACTTGTACAATCATTGCGAATGCTATCCTTATCAACGATAGATTTGCGTGAGCATATTTTTTCTGAACTCCAACAAAACCCGATACTTGAAATCGTAAAGGACCCACTAGAAAAAAAACAGCGTGAAAAACTAAAGGGGAATTATACAAAATCAACAAGGACGACTGCCGATGAACACCAACGCTTTTTAGAAAGCATTCCAGACACAAGTGAAACTTTACAGGAACATCTATTAAAACAATTTCGGGTTTTGGATCATTCCGCACAAGAAAAAATCTTAGGTGAAATGCTGATTCAAAATATCAATGAACTCGGCTTTCATAATGAAGCACCACAAGAAATATTACGAGTGTATAACGATTCACAATCGAATCAAAAGCTTACTAAAACAAGATTAGAGACGATATTAAAAGAAATCCAAAATCTTGACCCCATTGGTTGTTGCACAAAGGACTCTATCGAAAGTTTACAAGTACAAACCCATATTTTATATGACAAAATGTCGAGTAAGTCAATTATGTATAAATATTTACTTGACATTCTTGACAACCATAAAGAGCTTTTTAAACTCACGAGTAAAACAGCCTTTTTCCATCAACTAAAAACGGTAAGCCCAGAGTATTCAAAAATAAAACTTGACACTGCAAATGAAATACTAGATATTATTGCCAATCTATCCCCTGCGCCGGGAAAACTTTTTACAAAAACTGAAAAAACAAATTTTATTATCCCAGAAGTATTTGTATACAAAACAGAAGATGGCTTTAAGATTGAGATAAATAGCACTGAACTCCCTGTTTTATCTATTTCTGAAACGGTAACTGAACATACATTAAACACATCCAAAGAATTGAAATCAGCATTAGCCAGAGCAAATCAGTTTATTGAAAACTTAGAATACAGACGCAAAACTATTCTTAAACTGGTAAATACAATCGTGACATACCAGAAAGATTTTTTTACATTTGGGGTTTCATATCTAAAGCCACTGAGCCAAAAAGAATTAGCTGAACAAATCAAAGTTCATCCTTCAACTATTTCTCGTTCTGTCAATGGAAAATATCTACAATGCGACTGGGGAATTTTTGAATTGCGTTATTTTTTTTCCAATACTATTGTCAAGTCAGAACAAAATCAAATTTATAAAAATGAAGTACTACACACTATTCATAAACTCATAACAGAAAACCCAAAAGTCACTGATGCAAAAATATGCGAAATGCTACAAGAACAAGGCATCAGTATTTCTCGTCGCACTGTCAATAAATACCGTAAGCAACTTGAAACACAGATGCAATAAGTGGACTCTAAAACTTATTGTTACTAGGTGTACTTTGCCTACCTCGTCGTCTACCGACTGGCAAATATCAGTTAGAGTCGCTAAACGATAGGTAGATTTTTATGCTCGATATATCTCTGCCCAGATACTAGATTTTATTTTTTAGTTTCATTATAATGTCACAATGAAATTGATAATTTTAGGTGATGAAAAACTACGACAAATAAGTGAGCCCGTAACCGAATTTGATGAAACACTCAAAGAAACGGTAGCCGAAATGTTCAAAGTTATGAAGCGTTCTGATGGGGTGGGACTTGCCGCTCCACAAGTTGGAATCAATAAGCGATTTTTTGTAGTTAAAATTGACGATGGGATTGAGCGCATTTTTATAAATCCAGAAATTATACAAACATCACCTGAGCTTTGCACAAGTGAAGAAGGTTGCTTAAGCGTACCAAAATTTTATGCAGAAGTTGTGCGTACAGAAAAGATAACGGTACAATTTTTTGACCTTCAGGGAAAACCTCACACCATTCAAGCCTCTGGGCTTTTGTCACGCGTGATACAGCATGAAACAGACCACCTCAATGGAATTTTATTTATTGACAGAATTTCACCAGAAAAACGAGCACAAGCAGAAGCGCTCATCGAAAAACAAAAAGCGTCTATTCTGTCAAAACTAAAACGGAAAGTGAGGGGCTAGCCAAAATGAAAATTGTGTTTGCGGGCTCACCTGCCTTTGTTTTTCCCGTAGTACAATTCTTAGCATGCGAGCAACACTTGTCGGCAATCTTGACTAATGCACCATCTGAAGTTGGACGCGGACGAAAACGCTTAGCTTCACCTCTTGCACAGGAAATCATCAAGCAGCGTGAAACCCAAGACTCAACTTCAGTTGTGTCAAGTTTAAATACCGCCCCGCTCCTAGAAATTGAGCATATTGACGAAAACCTTATTTCGCGTATTAAAACACTTGATGCTGATCTTTTAGTATGTTATGCGTTCGGAAAAATCTTTAGCCAAAAATTTTTATCACTATTTCGATATGGTGGAATCAACATACACCCTTCCCTTTTACCTCGTTGGCGAGGGGCAACCCCTGTTCCTGCTGCTATACTTGCTGGGGATACAATCACTGGGGTGACAATACAAACACTTGCTCAAAAAATGGATTCGGGAAATATTCTTGCACAGGCAACTTACACAATGCGAGGAAACGAAACAACTGAAAGTCTTTTAAACATTCTAACCGAAAAAGCTATTCCGCTTTTAAAGGAGATTTTACAGGACTTCCCAAATGCTCTCGCTCAAGCTACACCGCAAAGTGAAGTTGGCATTTGCTATTGTTCAAAATTAAAGCGAATCGGTATTGACTGGCAAAAAACAAGTTCCGAAATTGAGCGAACTGTACGCGCTCTGTATCCAAATCCCAAAGCCTTTGGTATTCTTAACGGTGAACATATTAACATTACACAAACCCAAGTAGTAGAACCTACTAACAATAGCGAGATGTCAAGTTCTCGTGCGCTTCCTGGTACAATAGTCGGACTTGACAAACAGTTTGGTATCCTTGTTAAAACAAAAGATGGGCAAGTTGCGATACAACGCCTACAACGCTCTGGGAAAAAAGAACTCTTTTGGAAAGATTTTATAAACGGTTTTCCGAATCTCATAGGCCTTAGGTTTGATTGTCAAGATTAACTCTCAACCTATTAGCATATACACACACCCTATAAGTAAAAGTTTTACCAAAAATGCAACAATAAAAACAAAAATTTCTGCGTCAAGCATTAAGTGTATCGTTTTTTCAACATCATCTGGACTAGGTTCTTTCACAGCATCTCCAATGGTTGGCTTTACTACCAAGTTCCCAAAATAATGATGTGCCCCACCGAGTTGCACACCTAAAAGGCCCGAAACCATACTTTCCGTTTGTGCAGAATTGGGGCTTGTGTGGTTATACCTATCACGCTTAAATATGAGCCATGCTCTCCTACAATCTTGACGCGAAAATTTATTCCGATGAATATATGCTCGTACAAAAAACGCAAGTGCTGTAACTCTTGACGGAATGAGGTTTGCCAAATCGTCAAGTTTTGCTGCGACAAAGCCAAACTGTGCGTATTTTTTATTTTTATACCCAACCATTGAGTCAAGCGTGTTGATATGCTTATAAATAATCCCCCCAAGACTACCAAAGAAAATCATATATAGCAACGGAGCTATTACACCATCAGAAGCATTTTCAGCAGTAGTTTCGATACAAGCTTTTAATATCTCACTCTCGTTCAATTCTTGCGTATCACGACCAACAATCATAGCAACTTGTTTCCTCCCCTGCTCAATATTGACACTCAATGCTCTTATTGTTTTGCGGACTTCATCGGCAAGAGAACGAGCCGCAAGACATGTTGTACACAACAGTATGTCAATAAAAAAGCGGAGATACGGAAAACCTCGCACCACATACATCAGCAGTTGAAAAACGCAAACTGAAATCGCAATAGAAAAAACAACAAGTAAAAAACCTGCAAAATAAAGTGCTCGTTCGCTACGAAATACCTGTCGAAGTAACCGCTCCAATACCGTTATGAGCGAGCCCATCAAACGCACCGGATGCAAACGACAAACAGGGTCGCCTATTATTCTGTCAAGTATAAGGGCTAGTAACACAACGACTATGCGTTGTAAAAAAACATCCAACATAAGATTCTGCCCTCATCATTTTCCTATGTGAAGGAACTAACAAGGTAACTCAACAGAAACTCACCGAAGACATAGCTTATAAACGCTCTTTTACCGCAGTGAAAACCTTACGCACTATTTCAGAATCATAAGCTAGAGGAATGTCTCGGATTTTTTCTTCTTCAGCTGCGACCTTTGAAAAAAGACCGTCTAAAGCCTTTTCAGTGGTAAATCGACCGAGGTCGGCTGTCACTTCAGGCATAGGGTCTGGTTGACGGAATAGACGAGCCGCTTGATTTATCGGTTTTGCTACGGTGTCATAGGCTTGAACCAATTTTTCCCACGCAGCATTTGCAGAAAGCCCTGAACCAGGTATATAAGATTTGTTTAAACACGCTTGCATGTGTGGCATAAAAAGATTAACTAACTTATCGTAGGTTTTTTCGTGCAAGTATTCCGTTCCAGCATGTTGCCCACCAAAAACAATTTCCAAACCATCTAAGACGGTCATTTCGGTGATAGCACTCGCAAAAATAGGCACGACATCCTTGACAGCTTGTTCGGCACTGCGATTTATACGCAATATCACATCTTCAAGCAAGGCAGTTCCACCTGGTATTTTAGCGATATTATCCAAAATAACTTTTGCTTCGCTTGGCAACAAAATTTTAAGTAACTCGTTACGGTAATAACCATCCGTTTGTCCGAGTTGGCCAGAAGCGGCTGAAGCACCTATGTTCATCGCCTCCTTGAATGCCTGAATTGCTTCGGCATTTGTAATTCCACCTGCACTGCGCCCCAAGAGCCCCTGTAAAGCAGCACATGACAACACAAAAGACAAACACAAAAAAAGGAAAATATGTAAGACAAGTCGTTTCATAATAAATAGCAGGGGGAGGATTCGGACCTCCGACCTCCGGGTTATGAGCCCGACGAGCTGCCAACTGCTCTACCCTGCGTTGTATATTGCCTATTATGCAAAAAAAACAAAAAATGTCAATACTTTCCCAAAAAAAATTGGAAACATCTTAGAAAAATCTTAGTTCCATTATCCCATATTAAAAGAACTTATAAAATGCGAGTAAAGAGCAAGTACATACCTCATCTGAATAGACATTCTTAAAGACACTTCTAAAAACTACGACAAGACAAGTTTCTCGATGCGTTTTTAGAACTTCCCTTAATAAACAGGATGCTCAATTCATGCTCGTCGCTTGAAATACCGAAGAGGCACTTATAAAGCAAAAACTTATAGCCCCCATTAGACAAAATCAAAACTTCATTTACCTGTTGGTCTTTATGGAGTTTTGTATACAAATACGATGGCATTTTAATACTATTTCACCAGCATTTTAGCATTTTATATAGTAAATAAAAAAATAACTATAATTTTTGCTTTTAATTTAATTTTAATATTGATTTAAATATGTAAAATCAGTATAATTTCAAGTCAAGATATTTATAATTAGGAGTATATTCATGAAACTCAAGAATGTTTTTGCATTTTTGCTTGGCTTGTTATTGGTCTTTTCTTGTAGCAAGGGTAATTCTGGAGCAGTAAAATTTACTGTTGTATATGGAGCAGCACATGGCGATAAATGTTTTACAACTGTAGCAGTTGCTGTTAATGCTAATGACGGAAAAATAGTTGATGCATTTATCGATGAATATCAATACTTAGCTGCTGGTTCTACCGTTGTTCCTGTTCCTAACGGAGATAAAAGAGGCGAAAGACAATTTGGTGCCAACAATGTTGAAGGCTTTGTACTTGCATCAAAAAAAGTAAATGATGCAATGTATAGCAAAAATATGAAAGACAAGGCAGAATCGACAGTGTCTATCAAAGCTAACTACAATGCGATTGAAGCCTATGCACGCGGCAAAGCACCAAGCGAAATCAAATCGATAACCGCTGTTTCTGGGGCAACTTTGGCAGATACCAAAAACTATTTAGCCCTTATCGCAGAGGCAGCAGAAAAAGCTAAGGCAAATACTGATTCATACTTTGCTGATGACCTTTCAAAGGTAAAAATAGTTTCTGCCGAATATGCAGCACATGGTGAACAAGGTTTTGCCTTAGTTGCTAATGTAGTGGAAGGAAATACTATTCTTGCAGCATTTATCGATGAATTTCAATACTTGGACAAGGCATCTAATGTTGTAGGAGTCCCAAATTCTGATAAGGGCTTTGGGGAAAACTACATTGAAGGAAAAATCCTCTGTTCTAAAAAGCAAAACGCTAAAGTATATAGCCAGATGATGGCTGATATTGCTGGTGCAACCCTTTCTATTGATGCAAGTTATGCTGCCATTGAGGACTTTGCTAAAAACAAAGCAGCGAGCGCACTTAATTCAGTAGATGGAGTTTCCGGTTCTACATTGGCAGACACATCAAAATACTTAAAAGCGATTGCCTACGCTGTAGAAAATTCAAAATAAAATAATCACGCATAAAAATACCGTATCCTACCAGTCCGCTTATGCCTAGTAGGTTCGGTATTTTTTTTTGTACTTCATAAAACCATACCTATGAGTGTGTTGCTTCGTAAAAACAAATAGGTGCAGGCATCCCTCACCAGACAGATAGGATTATTCCAAAACCAAAAGATAAAAAGCATCATTAAATCATATTCGCATATTGAAGATTTCGCACCGATAATTATAATGTATGAGATACAAATTGATTATAAGTAGTCTCTAAAAACTACTGTTTTTAGAACTTTTTAGAAAGGAGTGTAAAATATGACACCCACATTATTGGTGCTAGCGGCTGGAATGGGAAGCCGTTTTGGTGGTATTAAACAAATTGCATCGGTTGGACCAGACGACCAAACCTTACTTGATTATGGCGTTTATGATGCTTTTAAGGCAGGATTCGGGAAAGTCGTTTTTGTTATTCGAAAAGACATTGAAAAAGATTTTTGTGATAAAATTTTTTATCGTATTTCACATGTTGCAAATGCAGAATATGTTTTCCAAAATCAAGACTCTTTTTTGTCTGAAGCACATATTAGACAGTCGACAGGGCGTACTAAACCATGGGGAACCGTTCATGCCGTACTATGCGCTGAAAAATGTATAAATGAACCATTTGCGATAATCAATGCCGATGATTTTTATGGGTTTGACGCATATAATACGATGTACAAGCATTTATCGAGTTTACACCTGCCGAGTACAGAACACGCTATGATAGGCTATAAGCTAAAAAACACTCTCAGTCGTTCGGGAACTGTTTCACGCGGGGTCTGCACTGTTGACAATAAACACCTTGTTTCAATGGCAGAACATAAAAATGTCGGATACGAAGGTACTAGCTCTGATGAAAAAATAGTTTCAGAATATGCAGGAAAAAAAGAAATTCTCACTGGTGACGAAATAGTATCAATGAATTTATTTGGCTTTACACCTGATGCATTCAGCCATTTTAGAAATTTTTTTGAGCAATTTATACACCATTCTGCTTCTGACTTAAAAGCGGAATGTTTATTGCCAGATGCAGCGAGCAAAATAGTGAATGATGGGCTTGGTAGTGTTACTGTCTACAAAACCACTGAACAATGGTTTGGCATGACATATCAGGAAGACCTTGAACTCGTGCGCTCCGCCATAGCTTCAAAAATTAAAAAGAATGAATATCCTGAACTACTCTGGCAAAGCTAATTCGATTTGAGTTTTTCGTCCAATGCGGCTTTTATTATGTGGCATATTTTTTCGGGTGTATAATATTCTGTATTTATAACTAAATCAACAAAACTATAATCTTTGTTGTCTATGTTATATAATGTGCGATACCGCTCGCTGTCTTGCGCATCTCGTTTTTGCGTAAATGTGAGAGTTGTCTCTAGGGAAGTTTTTTCCCGCTCGGAAATGCGCTTTGCTCGAACTTCTGGGGATGCCGTTAAAAAAATGCGAAGGTCTGCCTCTTTTAAAAGCCACACGGCTAGCCGTGACCCCAACACACAGGGGCCTGCACTCGCAAGTTCTAGTTGTTTGCTGTCAACCATACGGTCAAACGATAAGTCAGTTTGCGCCTTATCGATAATGTCTGAAAGTTCCATCTGTAAATCTGTAGCCAAATTCCTAAATGTATAGTTAATACACGGTACGCCTAATAGTTCCGCAAGCATGTGGGAAACGGTAGTATTTCCACAGCCAGAAAATCCTGAAACAGCGACCTTAATAGTTTTCATAGTATTCTCCATTATTCTAAGTTTTTTAGTTGCTCGCGAATATTTTCAATAGCTTCTTTGACAATTACAACTTCTCTTGACACTTCATAGCTAATCGACTTAGAAGATATTGTATTGATTTCACGATTCATTTCTTGACATATAAAATCAAATCGTTTACTTGAAGCCGTATTTGTATTGATTTCGGCTTTTATTGTTTCCAAATGGGAGTGCAAGCGCACAACTTCTTCGTTAATAGTATATTTTACGAGCAAAAGAGCAACTTCTTGCAATATTCTTGTATCATCACAGGTAGTAGCAATAAAATCCTGATACTTTTGTTTTAGAGTTTGCTCAAATACTGATTCAATGTGCTCATACTGTTGTTCAATCTGAGTGACTGAAACAGCAATAGTGTCAAGTTGCTGTTGTATGTTGCGCTGACAGCGCATGCCTTCCTCAGAGCGCGCTTGGTCAAATGCAGTAAACACCAGGTCCAGCACTGGCAAAAGCGCTTGTTTCCATGCTTCCAAATCTTCGGCTTTATCATATACCAAAACGCCAGATTGCGATGCTATGTATTCAATGCTGGGTGAATATGGCTGTTCTGTTAAATGCGCAATGTGTTTTAAGGCATCAGTGTAGGCTTTCACTAATTGCTCATTTACGGTAAACTCATCTACTTCATTCGTATGTGTACAGCGTAACACGAACTCTATATCTCCACGCTGTAATTTTGGAACAAAATATTCGCGTACAAAAGGCTCCAAGCTACTAAGCCAGTTTGGTAAAACAGCTTTAAAGTTTAAGTATCTATTATTATAACTTTTTAGTTCAATATATATCGATTTGCCCATAATTATTGTGTCAATACGGGCATAGCCTGTCATGCTCTTCATCATGGCTCCCACATTATTCATTGAACAGGTCCGTTTTTTATTGGAACTGTTCAAAACCGTGCATTCACAACAATTCGTAACGAAATGGGAAGCACTATTAATCGGTTAAAATACACCCAGTATTTTCATGCGTATTTTAATCTTTGTTATAATATCATTGTTTTATAAAAATTCAAGCCTTTGCATATAGGTTTATCGTACATCAATTTTTGTTTTTTTTGCTGCTTGATGCGACGCGTGAAAAACAGGTAATAATCTACTCTGTGTCATTGCGACCCACTGCTTGCTTGGAAGTTTATGGCAAGCGACTTGTTTTAGGGGAAGCAATCTCGTCTGGTTTTCGCCGCTAAACGATAGATTGCTTCGGTCGTCGCATAGTAAAAAAACTGCTTATTTTTCACTATGCCGAGAATTAAGGGCGCTACTAAAAACGGTGACAGGGTAGGTGGCCTGCCAACGAAGCATTAAAATGAGTTTTTAAAGATTCACATAACTTAACATATTTTAGGCTTGACATTTTTCTAATATTAGATATAATGAGAACAGTAAATGCCAAGGTAGCTCAGTCGGCAGAGCAACACCCTCGTAACGTGTAGGTCAAGGGTTCGATTCCCTTTCTTGGCTTATATCACTACATCATCCGAAGAAATGGTTTTCAAAAAGTGGTCGAATTCAGTAACTCGACCAAATAAGGTTCCTTCAAATAGACTACAGTCGTGGTCCAGTAAAAATCTTAATTGCTCAACCGTATTGACACCTTCTGCTATCACCTTGATGTTTAGTTTTTTTGCCAATAAAATAAACAATTTTACAATACCTTCATCTTTGATATTTTTACCAATTTCTCCTACAAAAAATTTACTAATTTTGATTTTGCTGATATTTAACTTGTCCAAATATGAAAGTGAAGAATAGGTAAGTCCGAAATTTTTAATAGTTACGGCAATACCGAGTTGCTGACATTGCTGTATGTTTTTAAGTGAAAACTCAGGTTCATACATTAATGTTTCTTCTGAAATTTCTATTTCGATAAACTCTGGAGAAACTGAATACAATGATAAAATTTCAAGCATATATTCAAAAAAGATTGGACTATAAAAACTTTTTTCAGATAAATGTAATAATAACTTGATTTCAGAGGCGGGATAGGCATGCCGATACTCTGAATATTTTTTAATTGAGTTTTTAAAAATCATACGGTCAAAGTTTTTTAAAATCCCTGCCTTACGAATAGTGTCAAAAAATACAGTATCTTCCAATGTCAAGCCAAATCCATAGGACCAATACCCTAATATGTTTAACGCATACATCTTTCGCTCGCCATTTTTATTGAAGTGAATAATGGGCAAGCAAAAAATTTTCATTTTGCCTTCTAATAAGTCATCTTTGAGTTTTTCAGTAATAAAAAAATCATTTTCAAGTTTTTCCTTTAACTTGCTCGCAAAAAAGGAAATACAGTTTTTTCCTTTTGACTTTGCCTCATACATCGCAATATCGGCAAATCGAATAAGACTTGACGCATCCATTCCATCATTCGGATAGTTTGCAATGCCTATTGAAACTGTTATTTTTATTTCCCTGTTGTCAATTATAAAAGGCTCTGATAAAATTTGATGAATTTCGTTACAAGCTTTAAAAATATTGGTTTTTTGGTCAAATAAAATTAAAAATTCATCCCCACCAAATCGTGATACTGCTTTATCATAACAAAGTCTATTTTTTAATCTATCAGCAACTTGAGTAATTAACATGTCAATGACATCATAACCAAATAAATCGTTAAAAATTCTAACATCATCTATATCAAGATAAACAACATAAAGCTGCTCTTTTATGCGTATTAATGAATCAATTTTTTGAATCATTATATTTCGATTGAACAATTCTGTTGATGCGTCAACATTCAAAATAGAAAAGTTTCTTTCTTCAAGATTAGTTTTTTTTATGAGTAAGTTTTTTAATTTTAAGTTACGGCGTTTAATTAAAATAGTTTTAGCTAGTATTTTTTGCTCAAGTATTTTTTTATGTTTTAAAATAGTTGTTTTTCTTTTTTCAAATGAACTTATATCCTGTATGTGAAATAAATTAAATTGGAAATGATTTTTTTTTGAATATAGTGGCAATACAGTAAACAACAAGTCTAGCTTTTTCCCATTTTTTGTATATGCAACTTGAAACTTGGAAGTATCATTGAACACAACATCACGACATATATTTAATATAAAGTTTTGAACATTTCGAGTTGGATCGATAAACTCCCCATCCGATAATAAATCTTTACACTTTTGGTTATACCACACAGGTTTCATATTAGAATCAAGAATGACAATAATATCAGGTATATTTTTCATCATTTCATAGATTATCTCATTCACCTCATAATATAACCAGAGAAACTTTTTTTGACAGATTAAAATAGTTACAATAAATATCAATGAAAATAAAATAGAAATATCATAATATATGGTTTTTAAATTAAATATATATCTAAGGAGATAATCAACAATAACAAAAATATACTCAATTTTGAGCACCCATAAGAGTAAGCGGCTTGCTTTTTGCATTCTTGTGCTATTGGCAGTATCACGAGAATAATGCAATAACCGACTTATATTTATCCACGCAACTAACGCAATGTATAATAAAAAGAGCCAACACGACGGTAATTCAAATACTGTAATAAGAGATTCTCGCCAACTAAATCGTGCCATTATATCAATATAATTAGAAAATGGGAAAAAGTAGTACGAAAATAAAAACATACCTAACAGCGATAAAACGCGTATGCGTTTTTGCAGTCGTTTCTGCTCATCTGTTAATATTAAAATAAGATCATAAATACAGTAATAAAAAAAAGAAAAATTGATAATATGTATATTAAAAAGAATAGTCTTAACTCGTAACCAATCTGTTATTATAAAAAATATATATGTTATACTTGAAACACATAATGAAACAGATAAAAAACTAAGCCAAACTAATTTAGCATATTTATTTGACTCGTAAATAAAGTAAACCGCAAATACTCCTGAAATGCAAGCAAGTAATGCAAATATTACAACTAAAAGTGATGTGCTCATTTTGCACCACCTAATAACTGAGGGACATGTTCAGGATAAATATTATTCTCCAATATAGTTTCAAATGAAACTGGTTTATAAAAATAATACCCCTGAACAATAATAGAATCATTTATATCAAGAAAAAAATCTATCTGAGATTTTTCCTCTACACCTTCAACCACTATCTCTAAATTACATATTTTAGCAAACTGTAAAACGATTGAAAGGATTTCTTCAACGCGTTTGTTTTCATTAATTTTATCAATAAAGGTTTTGTCAATTTTAATTTTATCAACAGGGAAACGCTTGATATAGTTAAACGATGCAAATCCCACACCGAAATCATCAATAGCAATATGAACACCCATTTTTTTTAACTCAAAAAGTTTTTGCAAAATATGCTCGTTATATATCAACAATTCAGTTTCTGTTATTTCAAGTTCAATACAAGTTGGATCAACCTTAGTATCTTCAAAAATTTCAGTTACCGTGTGTATAAATCGTTCGCTATCCAACTGCTTTGTAGACAAGTTTACCGAAATAGTAAAATCCTTAAAGCCTCGTGAGCGTAATTCATTAGCGACTAAACAAGACTGGCGTAAAATTGAATAGCTTATATTTATAATAGCGCCAGAACTTTCCGCTTGCTCGATAAAAAAATAGGGAGAAAGAACGCCACGCGTACTGTGATTCCATCGAGCTAATGCCTCATAACCAATGATTCTTTGTTCACCGTCTTTAGATACCTTAACTTGTGGTTGAAAAAAAGGAATAAACTCGTCAAGTTCACTTCCGCGTTTGATTTCAGAAATAAGTTTAAAGCGTTCTGTAATAGTTTTAGATATTTCTGGATTAAAAACAACATACTTCGTATTCGATTGTACATCGGCTTCAAGATTAGCTAGTTGCGCATTAGTAATTACTTCTTCTGCCGACATTTCCTTTTCATAAATACAAATGCCAATCGAGATAACAAGTTCAACTTGAATATCATCTACTGTTTTTATTCCAGAAACTACGCTTGATAATACGCGAGAAAAAATAAGAGCATCTTCCGCATCACTAATAGAATCATGTAATAATAAAAAATTGTCCGCATCTGTTCTTGCAAAAATTCCATTATTCCCTAAAACATCTTGAATGATTTCTGAAACTTTCACTAAAACTAAATCGCCAAAATAATGACCACGGAGATCATTAATATATTTAAAATCTTGTATATCAATACTAAATATTGTAAAGTTAAATTCATCACCTGCAATTTTCTGATTAACTACTTTGAAAAAATATTCTTCATTATAGGCATTTGTCACATTATCAAAGCGCAATAAATATCGATATTTTTTTTCTAATATACTTTTTCGCTGCAAGGTTGAATAGAGCGTTCTGTTTTGGTGAATAATATTTCTATTTTTATCGGCAATTCTTTTATTTATGCTATTGTTATTATAAGATAAACGCATATAGTCAACCACGAGGGCAGTATAATCATTAAAGACAAGCACGGAGCCAATCCATTCATCATAGCTATTTTTATATGGTAAAATATTTAAGTTCAAATATTTTTTTGTTTTGGTATTGATTTGTACAATAGAAGAACCTTGCTCACTAAAATCATAAGCTAGAACTTTTTTGGGCAATAGAAGTTTAATGTTCTGATTTCGTAAAATCTTTTTTTCAAAAAGTATTTCTGCAAAATGATTTACATATAGTACATTTAAATCAGAATCAACAAATAAATATGCTCGTTCTATTATATCCAAAACATTCATACTTAATATTGACATTAACCGTTCATATACGGGCAATTCGCGTATAATAAATATATTTAAGAATATAAGTACAATAAATACAAGTGGACCTATTGGTGGTAGGAATATAATATTCAAATATGGAAAAATATAATCAAATAAAATAGCTAGTACTCCAGAAGAAATGAGTATCGTAAAATAAACGATGAATTCATGTTTGTTCACTCCATAATATCTCTTTTTGACAAATGAAAACCCAAAAAAACCACAGGCAAAAGCTAAAAAACACGAAACCGTTGTCAAGGAAAAAAAAGGACTTATATTTGCCCAACCATATATCATGGCATAATTTTCAGTTTGAAAAATAAGAGGTTTAAACTCAGAAAATTTTATAGGCTGTAAACATATCAATACAATCATCAGGATAACTTGCAGATAAATGATTACCTGTATACCAATATAATATTTTTCGGATACAGTAAAGTGGCGTTTGGGGAGTTTGGATATATTATAGAGTCGCGCAAGATTTAATATAAGTTGAAGATATAAGGTATACATCATCAAAGTCGAAATAAGACCATAAACAAAAAATCGATACGCTAAGGTAATATCCTGTGAAGCACAGGCAAACGAATAAAACAAGATTGTAAAACCAGCGAATATAAATATTCCCAGCAACAACCATGAGAAAACAGCTATCTTAAAAAAAAAGTACCTGATAAATAGAGCGATGCTAAAAATAATTGAAAAAAAACAAATCACAGTATATACATACTTGAGCATTAGTAGCATCATAGTTCTTTCTCCAATAAACGCGCTAACAATGTTATAAAACTTGAGTTTTTATTTATGGCATGTACATATTCATGATTCACTGTAAAGTATAACCCACCTTTTACAAGTACCCCAGAATAAATTGGACAAACCAGAATCGCTTGCCATGTTGGATATACAACATCTTCAACTTCATGCAGTTTCAATTCATCAAAAATCATCGTTTGAATATTTTCTGCTGCTTGCTGCACATAATACATATTTACAGCGGTATCTTCCATTATATGTTTTGCTCTCACTGTAATAATGTCCTCTGTAATTGTATACTTAGTATTGGAATCATTTGGGTTAGCGAATTGCACAAGGCTAATGGTTTCAGCATTCGTAATATCTAAGAGTTTTTCTAAAAAAATATGTATCATTGCTTTTTTGGAAGCGTAACTTGACAAAATAGTAATGAACTCAAGCAAATATGATATTTGTTCTGTGTTATAGTCAAATAATTTTACATTTGATAACGCAAGTTGGTTTTGATATGCATGTTGAGTTTCATTCCCGCTACTATAATGCACAACTTTGTTTATTCCCTGTTCCTTTGAAAGCAAGAATGCTCTGCGCGCTTTGTCAACAATGTCAGAAACATTTACACCTTCATCATGCAATCTAGCCATACCAAAACTCAAAGCGATAGGTAACATCATTCCATGAAATTCAAAATCTGATATTTTTTTCTTTATACGCTCTATCTTCTGCATTACAATTTGTTTTGACGCACCATAAAACAAAATTGCAAATTCATCTTTAGCATAACGCGCAACCAAATCAATACTTTGGATAGTTGAATATACTATTTCCAATACATTTTTTATAATTTCATTGCACACTTCGTGCCCATAAAAAGTATCTATCATCTTTAAGTTTTATATAGAAAAATAGCAAACTGTTAGTTGCGTGCTTGTTTTGCTATCATAGTCAACTGTCGAAGCAATAAAATCTTCAAAGTATCTCGGAGTAACAGCATTGGAAATTAAATCCTTATGCACAGTATCATTTAATCGATATGAATGAAGCAACGAAAGAATAAACGATGTCAAGTCTTTACAATATCCAACTCGGCGTTTACTAACTATCGCAACTTGGTTTTGGATAACAAAAAGAAGGGTATACTTTTCATCGGTATTACTATTTCCATCATCAGAAAGGGGAAACAAGAGAACTTCGAGATTGCGTTTTTCTGCATACTCTTTTACTCCTTCTATATTACCATTTTCTAATGCAGTAGAAAAATCCATAAACGAAATCACTTTGCTATCTTGCGCAAACATAAAGCATTTTTCATTATGAGCATTTGTAATGATAATATTTGAATATATAGCGAGTAGTCGCTGCATTAGTAAGTTCAAAGTTATCTTGACATTATACTCATAATTGCTTCTAAAATTTTTAATTGTTTCTTTTAATGTACGATACTTTAATACCCAATCATTTATATCAAACACATCACATAATAGTATTTCTAAAAAGTCATTATTGCGTATAAGTGAATTTATATCCTTTGCTTGCAATAATTTCATTAAACCAACATCACTTACCTTTTCTAAAAACAAGGCTTTGTCAATGTGAGTTTCACCTCTCTTTATAAAATTATATACTACTTGAAATGGAACCTTAAAAGCATACAAGTTAAAAAAAACAAGTTGCTTTTCAGTTGGCACAAATTTCATAAGTTTTATAATATCATTCTGTGCGCCAATAAAACTTAAAATTCCAAATCCATACTTTCGCTCTTCAAAATAGTAAAGAGCAAGTTGTTCCTGAATAATAATCTGCAATGGCAGAATCCCCTGTGTGCGTATACTAACAAGCGCAGCATTCAAAAGTTCTTCTGCTTCATTTTTGTTTACCATTGCTTGAATAATTTTCAATTCCGCTTGTACAAAACTCAAATTATCAAATCGAGAATCAATTTTTTCTAAGACGATTAACACAAAGTTTTTTAATAATTCAAACCTTTGAAGTGGAATACTAAGAATGATTATAAAAATAACATGTGAAATCAGTTGCGTCACTACTGTTGTATGTAAATTTTGTATTAACAGTAAAAATGAATTTATTATATTTACTTCTTCACTGGTATGCCCAATCAAAAATTCGATCAATTCAATTTTGAATTGAATAATTTCTTTTTCTGTATAATCAATAGCCTTAGTTTTACCGATGCGCAAATTATTTAAACATTCATCATAGTTGCCAAATATTAACTCTAGATAAGATGTCAAAATATGAAATGTAATTATATTTTCACCAACTAAAAGAGTATTATCATTTTTATCTATCATATTTTGGAAGTTCTTTTTCATTATGATAGCTTTCGCAAAATAATTCTTTTTTAGGAGTAGTTCATAGTTTAAAATATTTGCATAAAATGAAATCTTTGTAGAACCAGAATTTACAATGAGCAGTTTTTCCATTACCCTACTGATATAGTATTCAGATAAATTAAAATCTCCAGAACCGATTGCCAGTCGCACCATATTTAGATAACACAAAAGCGTAATTCTGTCAAAGCCTACTTGAGTTGATAAAGCTAATATTTCCTTGTAGGTTTTTTCGGCTTCAGTAAAATCAGCTTCATATTGAATATGCCACATTGCAGTATTATTCAATGCTCGAAGTTGATTTAAGGTATCTTTATATTCTTGTGCAAATCGATAACTTTCTTGGAGGGCATGTTGTGCTGGTTTATAGTTATGCGTATATATATATGCATTACCCAAAAGCCGATACAAAGTCGGTAGTTCATATTGTGCAAGACTATCTTCTTTAGCGATTTTAATCAATTTATGTAACTCTACAGTTGCCGATTTAAAATCGCGATTTACAATCATATTAAGAACAAAAATTCGTTGTGCTTGGACCATTTCAGATACAGTTAATGAGTCAAGCGTTTCAAACAAGTGCATAAGAACAGATGTTTCTTGTGTAAATTGTTGTATATCTGTAATTTCATAAAGCAATGAACAATAGTTTAAATAGTAATTAAATAATTTTTTTTTATCCGTAAACTTATCAATATGTGGCAAGGATTCTTTAAAATAAGCAGTGGCTGATGTGAGTACACCTAAGTTACAGTATACTGTAGCAAGTTCAGAAATGATTAATAATTTTTTTTCATCATACTCGTCATCTAAAATCAAAAGAGCCCTCTCGTAGTTAATAACGGCATCTCTCAAATTTCCGTTTTTAAGTTTACGGTGTGCAGTATCAACTGCAATATTCAAAACTTCTTCATTATTACCCAACCAGGCATGATGAATAAATATTTCATCGATAAATAGTTCATCGGTTTCATCTTGTAATATTTGTATTGCTTTAGTATGATAGGTTTTCTTTTCGTCTAATGTCAATATAGAATATAAAGTTGCCTGCAAAATTTTTTCAGTTATAGCATATACATCAGGCTTTATTTCTGTAATAAATCCATTGTACAAACTGTCATGTATGTAAGTATCAATTTCTTCTTCACTTATATCAGGTAATAGTTGAGCAATAAAGTTTTTTTTGAAAGCAACTTGGAATATAGACATATATTTAAACAAAGAATATTCGTCTGAAAAATATTTTGCAAATATAGTCTTTACATACTTGACGATAGTTTCAGGAACTTCAAAAAAATGTGAAATGGTATATACATCACTCATCATTTCCCAAAAGCCATCGGTTTTGTTTCTCCATAGTTGTTTTTCTGTAATGAGATTTGACAACAACTCAATGACAAATCGAGGATTCCCTGCCGCAACTTTATTTATTTCATTTGCTGTTATAACAGGTTCAATTCTCATGAGTAAAATATTTTTCATGAGAGTCGCTGTTTCAAATGGTGTTAAACCTGTCAAGGATACTTCGTTGTAGCAGTCCAATGTTGATAACGCTTTATAGTATGTTGCAAAGTATGAAGGAGAATTACCAAAGGTTTTTGAAAACGCCAAAACGAAAGTTATGCGTGTATTACCTGTTTGTCGCATAATCAGCGAAAATATAAATTCAAAGGTAAACTTATCCACTGAATTGAAGTTATCTATAACAATAACCTGAGGTCTTATTTTTGCGGCATTAAGTAATATTTGCGTTAATTTTTTAATCAAATCGTACTTGTCGTCTTGATGTAAACTACTACCTAAACAACAATCTTTAACTTGTAAATATAGCTTGTTTATATCAATCCCTATACTCAAAACCGAATACCGCACAAAAATATCCGAAAACAAGCGCAACAAAAAAATATAGGGAGCATGCAGTAGCTCAAAGTGGTAGCAATCTACATTTTCAAAATGCAAACTAAAAACCAAACTACTTAAAAATTGCGACTTCCCGACACCCATATTTCCCGTCACTGCATATATATGCTTGACAGTTGAAGTGCCAATACTGGTGATTTCTTTCACAATATGTTCAATATCTTTTTCACGATTTATAATACGAGGTCGCCAACAAAAATAATTTGTTATCGTATCAGTATCGGCTGAAAAAAAAGTATTCAGTTGAGCATTTATATCCGCTATAAGCAAATAATAAAAATCATAAATAATAGAACCATATTTACCATCCTGAATATTTTTACACACATCTAAAATCACTTCAAATAGTTTGTTTTGATATTCATTCAAAAAATGATATTGATATGTCTCTCTGATACCTTGAATATTTTCAGATATTGTTTTTGTTTCAACATATCCGTCAAGTAAACTTAAAAATAGCGTAGCAATATTCTCAAACTGATATTCCATTGTCAAGGTTTCAGCACTTAAAGACATGGTAATGAGGTCTGTAGCACGAAGATCAAAATCATTTTCACCATCATAGATATAAAAATCTTCAAGATTGTTAATACTATGTAAAAACCCGTTCATAATTGCTAAATTTTGGGCTTGACAAATTTTTACAATCACGAGTAAAATTTTTTCTATGTTTAGTGGGTCTAAATAGTCCAGTAGGCTTGAATATTCTTCATGTAATTCGTGTGTAAAATAAAACACTCGTTTAAGATCATTTTCATCTTCAATAATCGTTGAACTAAATTCATAGTTGGCAAAAAATCTATCATTTGACATAGACGAAATTTGCAAAAAATTGGACTTTATAAAATCCTTAGAAATAGGCGAAAGTTCGTCTGGCTTGATAATTGAAATACCTATTCGATTGTTATCATTATGGAAATCAAGAGCAACATAACTCAATATGTTTTTTTCATTATGGTATATTTCTCTAATAATCTTATACCGATTGTTTATAACATCCATAGCCTCGTTATTATATCACAGACAATAAAATTTATCTAGCATTTTAATCTGTGAAAATTTATCATAGGGTGCCTCAAAATAAACTTGAGCCTTCTACAATTAGATTTACCTCTTGCACTTTTATCTAAAATATGCACACTACAGGCAATCTCTAAAACTTACAAGAAGGGAACAATATGCCTACCATCTACCTTTCGCTGTCGCTACCTGTCGGCAGGTAAGATAGGTGTCTACAAGCATGCAGACTGAGCAACCGGATAAGTTTTTAGAGATTCTACAGTCTAAAATATGTATGGTGGTTTATGATTCTCAGTTTGGAACATGTTTTTTTTGCATATCCAGAAAATAAAAAGTCTATACTTTCTGATGTTTCGTTTACAGTGATGTCTGGTAGTTATATTTCCATACTTGGCGATAATGGGAGCGGAAAAACGACCCTCATTAAACTCATCTTGGGGATTTTAGCGCCACAAAAGGGGGCTATTATGTGTAAAGCAAAACGCATCGGCTATGTACCACAACAAAAACCGAGTTTTTTTCAGTTGCCGCTTACAGTACAGGAACTCCTTGACACAACAAAAAAAACACTTAATATCACATCGAAGCAGGCCACAACAGATGCCCTTGCCTTACTCGGTGTTGGCGATAAAAAAAACGCCCTTCTCGGCTCGCTTTCTGGTGGAGAACTCCAACGGGTTTTTATCTCCCAAGCACTACTTGGGGAACCGAAACTCCTTATACTTGACGAACCTTCTACTGCCGTAGACATACAAGGGCAAGAAAATCTATACCGCATTATCAGTAATTTACATAAAGCAAAGGGCATAACCATTATCGCCGTAGAGCACAACCTTGTAGCAGCAATGCGTAACTCTACTGAAATTTTTCACATACATGATAAAACGGGGCATCTTTGTAGCCCACACCAATATGCAAAAGAATACCTGAATACCGCAAAACTTTCTATCGATATAGGCGATATAGATACCATAAACAATAGAGAAACACAGGAGCGGAGATAGTATGTTTTCTTATACATTTATGATATATGCTTTTGTAGCATCTTTATTTATTGCTCTTTTATGTCCACTCATAGGTATTTTTTTAGTTTTGCGTAAATATTCCTTTATGGGCGATACTCTTTCTCATGCATCCCTCGCGGGCGTTGCCATTGCACTTGCAACACATACTGCCCCACTCGCTGGTGCTTTTATTTTTACAGCACTCGCCAGTATACTTATTGAGTTTTTGCGCTCCAAGTTCAAAGGAAATGCCGACCTCGTTTTAGCTGTTGTTTTAACCTTGTCTGTCGGCATAGCAATTACACTCATCAGCTCAAACCTTGTACGCGGCAACGCCGAAGCATTCCTATTCGGAAGCATTTTGACCATTTCTACAACTGACCTCATCACCGTAATGAGTTTGAGTATCATAGGCATCGTTGCATTTATACTAAAATACCAAGACTTACTGTACATTATTATTGACGAAGACCTTGCGCTCGTTTCAGGCATAAAAGTGAAACTCATTAATTACCTCTTTTCGCTCATGGTTGCAATTACTGTAGCCGTTGCCATTAAAATCGTTGGCATGATGGTTTTGGGCTCACTTTTGACTATGCCTGTTGCTGCCGCAATGCAATTCAAACAAGGTTTTAAAAGAACAATTACCCTTTCAATACTTTTTAGCTTAATTGAAGTGCTCAGCGGTCTTGTTTTTTCATATTATTATAACCTTGCACCCGGCGGTCTTATTGCTCTTTTTTCGGTGGGTATTCTTTTTCTTACCATTATACTATCGCAATTTATATTCAAAAAAAGGAGTGCCCGATGATTTGTACAAACACTTTTACTACATGGCTTGAGCAGTTTATCAACTTTGAACGCACACCCAAAAAAGATATACTAAACCTTAAAAAAATGCAGATGCTTGCCGAATACTTTGGGAATCCACACCAAGCCTATAAAACCATCCATGTCGCAGGCTCAAAAGGGAAGGGGTCTACGGCAACGCTTATTAGTTGTTGTTTCCGTGCAGCAGGGTTTAAAACAGGACTGTATACTTCACCGCATGTTATTGATTTTAGAGAACGCATTACTCTAAGCGGAGATTTTTTTTCCGATGAAGCGTATGCACAAGCTTACCAGGAAGTAATAGAAGGCTTTGAACGCTTGCTCAAAGAGCACCCCGATATAGAGCCAACTTGGTTTGAAATTGTCACGCTACTTAGCTTTATCCTTTTTAGAAACGAAAAAGTCGATTATGCTATTTTTGAAGTTGGACTTGGGGGGCGTCTTGACACTACCAATATAATCAATCCTGTAGCCTGTGCAATATTGCCCATTGAACTTGAGCACTGTAAATACTTAGGCAATACTATTGAACAAATAGCGAGCGAAAAAGCAGGTATTATCAAAGAAGGGGTGCCTGTTTTTTGCTTTGAGCAGAAAAGTGAAGCGTTAACGGTTTTTCAAGCGCATGCAGCCGAAAAAAACGCCCCCCTTTTTTACTTGCCCGATTTTTTGGAACAGGTCGACTCCACAATTTCGCTTGATGGTCAAAGCATCAGTATCCATTACAAGCCCAATACAACAATCGGGGCTCTGTTTTATGAGCCACTTCAAACCACCTTGCGACTTTTAGATCCTATACAAGCAAAAAACGCAAGTCTTGTCGCAGCCCTCGTAAAATACTGCAACCCGAATATCGAAAACGCCCACATTGAAAAAGGCTTACATGCCGCAAGGCTTTTTGCTCGCTTTGAGGTTTTACATACCGAACCGCTTATCGTTATCGATGGGGCGCATACTGAAAATAGCTTACGACTCACCGTGCAAACATTCCAAAACCTCACAACTAAAAAGGGGCTTTTAGTATTTGCCTGTGCCGAAGATAAACCCTCCGACATATTAGCACAGGTATTTGAAAACAAGTTTGACACAATATACCTTACTATTCCAGGCTCTTTTAAAAAAAGCAACTTCGCAAAACTCACTCAAGATTTTACCGCATACTTTGACAGCAAAAACTCAAGACAAAAAATCGTACATTCAGACGATTATACGAGTGTCATCGAGCAAGCAATTAACGAAGGCCTCCGTACAAAAACCCCTGTTTTAATAACAGGCTCATTTTATCTCGCAGGTGAAGCAAAGCAATACGCTCGTTCTAGATTTCAGTAGAACGCTCATTGCCATTTTACGAGCGACGGCAATCAAGTTTTAATATAAACAACTGGTTTATGAGTTAATCTTGACTAATTATAGGTATGTATCAAAAGTTATGGGCACTTATCATTTTCAGGTGGGTTCTTAGGGCTCAAGTTGGCTTTAGTCCTGAATGCCAACTTGCCGTAGCGCCGCGTTTTGGGAAGGTAAGGGATTCTAAGGGAAAGGGAGAAAAAACATAGCCGTCTACTCAGGATGTAGACGGTTCGTAAGT
>JAFTEH010000079.1 GCA_017453745.1 Spirochaetaceae bacterium | reverse complement strand
TTATATGCATATAATATTGCTCCAGGTATTTTACGAACATTTGCATTTCAACGGTTTCGCTTTTTTTCAGATTCACAATTTCATACTCTGTTTATGCAATATAAGTCTTCTTGTATTAATGCAATACAAACCGATTACCTCGTCCGAATAAGTGGGTCTGATATTTCACATGAAGCCATTTCATTGTCCCGTGCTAATCTCAATAATGCAGTAAACCTTATCTCAAAGGAAATGAAAAAGTTTGGTTGCAATACAACAATAAAAAATATTACATTTTTTCAAAGCGATATTTCTGAAATCACTGCTGAATATGATGAAGGCTTACTTTTAGGGAATCCACCATACGGTGAAAGAATCGGAGATGAAACAGAGGCATTTGAAATATACGAAAAACTCGCTTTAAAAATGCAACAGTTTACAAAATGGAAAAAAGCATTTATAACAAACAAACCCGAATTTGCAGAAATACTACAACAACATATTAAAAAACTTGACATAAAATCAAAACCAGTTAAAGTTGGAAAACTTGACACAATGCTTTACTACTTTTAAGTAATTATGGGATAGATTTACCTATAACGGAAGAGCATCATCATCAATCAATTTTTGGATCGCTTTTTTAAGTTCGATTTTAAGTGGAAGAGCTGGGTAGTCAACTTGATCGATAATTGTTATATAAATATTTTTTGTACCGAGCGCTGTATTTTCAATTTTAAACCTAATTTTCCCTTCAGTACGATTCCCTAAAATATCATAAATCACTAAAGCATTAAATTCATCCATATAATACACAAGTTCACTTGTGCGAACTATATCTGTAATTTGTGAAACAACCATATTCCAACCGTCATCCTTTAGTTATAGTTTTAAGAACAAATACTTTGTAGGGCATTCCCAAATGTTTCTAGTAATGGCGCTAATTCATATTCCGAAATGTCAGACACAGTAATAATATCTTTTTCTTCAAATGCTGTCGTAATATCCTTGAGGAATGCACTTATTTTTTGTTGAGTTTCCAATAATGGTACTTCAGAAACTATTGTCTGTATTCCAATTCCCGATATGGGCTCCAATGAAAAAAAAGAAAAAACCGCTTTTAGCGAAGTAGAAATATTTGATAACAGTTCAAGCACAAAAGAATCATCAGAAGTTTGTAATTTTATGGAAACATCTGCTAATGATTTTGCCATTGCAATAAATTCAGTACCATATTCTGCTATATCTTTTCTGATTTCATCAGCCGATTTTGTAAAAAGGCCCACGGTCATTTCAGTGTCAGACGGTAGCGCAAAAATATCATCAATACTTTCTAGTGGAACTTCTTTATCATCAACAAGCAATTTAAAAACAGCATGGTTATTTTGGTTGCAGAATTGCTCAACCTCGCCTAAAACTTCCCCTACTGTTTTTTCGTTTTCAATCTGAAAGTCTAATACTTCACCATTTACTAAAACCCGTAACAAAAGCTATTCTCCCTTTTGCTTTGAAAAGTTTTTTATAGTATCGGATTGTGCTTGTAAATCTTGAAGGGTTCCTTCCAAAGAAGAAAACTTTTGTTTTAGTTGCGCTTCTTTTTGCGCTAGTTTTTTGTCGTATTCAGCAATCTTTTTTGTTGTACTTGAAATTTGAGTATCCAGGCTATCGGTTTTCGAAGCAAAAATTCCAGATCTTTGTACATACGGAGAAAGTTGCTCATAAAACGAAAAGGCAAGTCCTGAATCCACCAGTAAATCGCCATCAGCATCAAACCCAAAAAAAGTTTTAATATCGCCTAAATTATTTTGAATTGCTTCATCAAGTTTTTTTTCATCAATTTCAAGATAGCCTCGTAAAAGTGAACTTTCAATTTGACCACCAACATTTGCATTAGTCGAAATACCCATATTACTCAACAGTATAATAGTATTGTCATCACCTGCCTTATATGCAGAACTTACTTTCATACGGAGATTATTTTTTAAGGAGTTTAAAGTACTGTCACCAGCAAAGATTCCGAGCCGTTCCAGTGCAGCATCCCGTTCATCTTGTGAAAAGTAAGTAATTTCATCTACAATTTCTTGTTTTTTTTGGGTTAAAATATTTATCTCGGTCAACAAAGAATTATACTTCGCAACAAACTCAATAATAGCATTTTTTACCAATTCATTGTCAGGTTTTACATCAACATTTGCTGTACTGTCCGTTTTATCGTGTAAATTCAAGGTTACACCTGGTATAAGATCATCAATCGAATTTGTGGGACGCACAATTTGTATACCTTCAAAGTTTATAAGAGCATCTTGAGCAACAGACACAGGCTGACTCGCTGTATATTCACCGGTGGTTTTCGGATCATACACACGCACATGCCCAATATCAAGATACACATTTGCATTGGCATTATTAATATGTAAGGCTTTTACATCACCGTATTCTGAAAGGTCTACTATTATTTTTTGTTCTCCGTCAACTTCAGATATTGGGAGCATTGGAATTAAAACACCGCGTGTAGACTCCAGAGAAAACACATCTAAACTCTGCATTGTTTGGGTATTGGGAACTTGCGTCTGCGCACCATTACCAGACATTGTTTCAGTTGTCGGCGATTGCGTATAGGGAAGTAGCCCAGCCGATGAAACTTCATTTGTAATAGTAACCCCTTGATACGATACAGAGCCTAATGTTTCAAAAGTTTGAATCGCACCAGTATCTTGTCCTATAGGAGAAGTTTCTTGCGGGGCAGTTGTTCTTGTCCCAGTTACCGTTTCTTTGTTAAGCGTAATTTCAAGAACAGCACCCTCACTCGCTTTTACCGATTTAGAAAAAGCAATTCTCTCAGAACTCTGGGGTTCTACGGTAAATTCTGTTTTGTCAAGTTCCACACTTGAAGTATCATTTTTTTTCAAAATCCCTTTTTCAAGAGCGAATGTCAGTGCGTCATCCTCAAACTCAAGTCTATTTTCCGCACCAGAAACTTCAGATTTAAATAGCAGACTAACAGAATCTTTGCTTGTTTTGATTTCTGAAACAGTTAAAATATCTTTTCCCTGCTTATTGATTGTTTCAATAAAATTTCGGTAGTTCCCACCTTTCCAATTAAAAGAAATCATTTTGTCGCCCACAGAAAAAGTATACTTTCCGGCAGGCACATTCATATTCTTTTCTATAGGGTTAGAAAGAAAACTATCACTTGCAGCAATACGATCAACCCGTATCTTAAATGAAGCATTACTAGCTTCACGCGTAGCAGTAGCAGTTATAGCATTTTCTTCACTTGATGAAACAATTTTTTCAGAAAAAGGATTATTAAACGAATACAAGCTATTTGAAATCGTCCGCAAATCATTAGAAAGCCGATTAACCGACTGCCACGCAAGTCGCTTTTCCCTATATACATCTAATTCTTTTTGGGCATTGTCACGCGGAATACGCTCAACCTTCATCAAGGCTTCTATATAGTTATCATATCCACCACTAACACCAGGAATTGTAATATCTGACATAGCTTTCTCCGTTTAACTCCAAGTAGAAAAAAACTAAATGCAAAAAAAATTACATTCAGCAAAAAACTTTTGCAAACTCAGCGAAAGATGCAAGTGCATTGTATCATACAATACGATTTATGACAATATGTAATATCTTTTCTAAAATCAATACACAGTAAAAAGTCCCGGTTAAAAGGCTTAAACATACACCGAAAAATAAAAGGAAAGCACATATAAGGACATTGGATATATCACTCATTGACACATATCCATTTTTTTTTAATTTACAAAACTTTTCCTTGAGCCTTAAGTTTTTTTTTGATAAACCGAAAATACATGTAGGAATATTTTTGGAGGACTTTATGAAAAAACTTTTCATAGGCTTATTTTGTATTATTTCAGCATCCTGGCTTTTTGCACAATCACAGATAATTGCTCAGGAAGCCTATGCCTCATACTACGGTGAAGAGTTTCATGGACGACAAACTGCTAATGGGGAAATCTACGATATGAATGCTTTTACAGCGGCACATAGAACATTGCCATTTGGCTCAGTGCTTGAAGTTTCAAACTTGGACAATGGGACGAGTGTTTTTGTTCGCGTCAATGACCGTGGACCATTTGTTGCAAACCGTGAAATTGATTTATCGAAAGCAGCGGCAAATGCAATAGGCATGATTCAGCAAGGCATCGCTCGTGTCAGTATAAAGCTAGTTAGTTCACCCACTCCCATAAATCAAACAACTGTTCAAAATACGGCAACGGCAGTTCCCCAAGCCATCGACTCAAACCTCATATACATTCCTGCAACAAAGACTGAGGGACTCGTCCTATGGAGAATACAACTTGGCTCATTTACACACGAAGAAAATGCCCTCACTTTAGTCGAAGATTTACGAAAAGTCGGGTTTGAGCCTGCTTACGAAAAAACCAGCACACACATACGAGTTGTCTTATACGGAATCCGTCAAGGTGACCTTGATAAAGTAAAAAATGTTTTAAATACCAATAATTTCAAAAATTATATCATTCGACAAGAAAGTTGGTAAAGCAAAAAAATTACATTTTAGGACCGAGATAGAAAAGAATAAGTGAAGTATCTTAATGTGTACTTCACTTTTTTTTTGCAATATTTAGCGCTCTTCTATGAGGTTTAAAAACTGTTTTTCGTCAATAATTTTAATGGCGAGTTCTTTTGCTTTACGATTTTTTGCTGAGCCTGACTCAGGTTCATTAGTAACCAAATATGTCAAGTCCTTTGTAACAGAAGATTTGACTAAGCCACCTGCCCTTTTTACCAGTTCTTCTGCTTGTGCCCTTTTCAATGAAACAAGTTCTCCCGTAAAACAAAAACTCATTCCAGATAATACTAAGTTTTCACTTGAAGTAGTATCTATAAGCGTAATCGTTTTAGAGTCTAACAAAAAAATCATTTCTTTTTGAACATTTTGTAAACCCTGTACAAGTTGATGTGCAAGAATTTCTCCAAAGTTAGGTATACGAGCGAGTTCTTCTTCAGTTGCTTGCAAGAGTTTTGACAAAGTCGTGTACCCTGCTCCGACTAATTTTTCGGCCATAAGCACACCAATACCTTCAATATCAAAGCCTGCAATAAAAGTCGACAAAGAAATAGTTCTATGCGAGTTAATAGAATACATAACTTTTTCCGCAGAAAGTTTTCCCATACGGTCAAGTTTTATAAGTTGTGAAACTTCAAGTTTATATAAATCAGAAATTGTAGTTACTAAGTCTAATTCAAATAACTGTTTTAAAAGTTTAGTTCCAAGTTCTTGAATATTTAAAACAGAAACCCATTTTTCCAATCGATGATAGAGTAACTTTTTACAAGAGGAATTCGGACAATAAAGGCGCGTTAAATCATTTACCAACGATGAACCGCAAGAACTACAGATATGAGGAAGAATAATTTCTTGTGCATCATCGGGTTGAAAAACCAAACCTTCAATTTTAGGAATAATTTCCCCTCTCTTTGTTACAAGAACCTTACTCCCAATTTTTAAACCAAGTCCACTAATAATTTTCGGATTTGCAAGACTAGCTCGCTTTACTGTTGTACCAGCCAATCTGACAGGTTCAATAATGGCAATAGGTGTATATGTTGCTCCAGATTCACTCCACTCAATATCAAGCAGTGTCGAAGTTGCTTGCTCTAAACTAAACTTAAAAGCAATTTGTTTATCAGGTCTCGGTTTTGCAGCATCCTGTAAATCCAGTTCATTTCCCTTTACAACCAAGCCGTCAATATCATAGTCAAGTAAAGTTCGCTCCTGCATCACTTTTTCACGATAATCAATTACTTCTTGTGCACTTTTACAGATGTGTTGATTCACAGTCGTAAAACCCAAATGCGATAACCACTTCAACTTTTCTTCTTCAGATGAAAAATAGTTACTCATATATGGCAAAGAAAATGGGTCCTGCTTTTGAAGTGCATCATAACAAATAATTGTTAAGTGCTCACAACCCAAACCATCTTTACGCTTCATAATTCCATTACAGGCATTTCTACAATTTGCCTTATCGGAATAGTATGCTTTATGTACACTCCGCTTTAAAATAACTTCACCACGAATACCACCAGTAAAATCAATTAAAACTCCATTATATTTTAACTCAAAAACAAGGCCTTGCATCTTTTTTACATTTTCAGTTATGTCATCTCCGACAATTCCATTTCCACGAGTTACACCTTTGACAAACAGACCATTTTTATATTGCAACTCCAAACTAGCGCCGTCAAGTTTATGCTGCACAATAAAATACGAAAAAGTCATCTTATTAGCCCATTGCAAAAAAGCATTTGGATTTGCAGCCTTTTCTTGACTTCCCATCGGAATAATATGCTCAACCTTTGCAAATCCCGTTAATGAATCTGCGCCGACCTTTTTAAATAATGCATTATTAGGATCCAATTTTTGCAACTCATCCCATAAAAAATCAAATGCTTCATCTGTAATTTCTGGCTGCTTATTATAATACAAATCTTGATGGTATATAATTTGCTTTTCCAAATCTTTAATTCTCTGTTGCTTTTCTTTTTCTGTCATAATTAATTCCCATAAAGTTGTAGCATTAGAAAGAAAGGGTTAAAAACGCATTACAATATACAGTGCGTTTTTTAACCCTACAGTTTGCTTCGCAAACTTGTCTTATCGTATGTGCGTTCTCATTTCATTGCGAACGCACAAAGTATAAAAAGGGTAAAAAACGCATTACAATACACAGCGCATTTTTTACCCTACAGTTTGCTTCGCAAACTTGTCTTATCGTATGTGCGTTCTCATTTCATTGCGAACGCACAACATACAAAAAGCTTTTTTTTACGCTATAAGTATCCTATACTGTATTTATCAAAAATAAAAATATATCTAATATATAAGTATAACTTATATATTTAAACAAAACCTATTCCTCAGTTTTATACATTTCAAAAATCTTCATACATGAATGTGCAATGAGTCGAACCGCAAATGTTTGTATTGCAGCATCAGTAAAACTAAATTCCTTAATATATCGCTGTGTTGTAAAACATAGCACACCTAAAAAAGCTTCTTTACAAATAACAGGAATTAGCAAAATCGAAACTCCATTACGGAAAATTGCATTCGACTCATTAGAAGGAAAATCAGAGAATATCTTCAATCCAGTTGGTTTTTCTTTAATAAAGTCAGTTACATTAGAAAACCAAAATGGCATATTATGTTCAAACTTTGCCATAAGATATTTTTCATTTATTACTTTTCCATCATCAGAAAAAATAATAAATGCATCTTCGGCATTTAAAAAGACTTTTGCATTTTCTAGATATTGCTCTACGATATAAAGCGCATCTTTACTCGAATTGGATAGTTCTAATATTTCTACAATGTAACTTACAATGCTAGGATTGAGCACATTACTCATGCTTGCAATTTGCGAAAAGCTATTGATAGAAATACTGCTTGTTTTTAATCGCTCAGTCCAAATTGTTACTTTATTTTTTCCAGTTTGCTTCGAATAGTACATCGCATGGTCAGCTTTTTGTAAAACATCCATAATTATCTTGGAATGTTCACCATAAGTCGCAATACCCAAGCTAATGGTAATATTAAAGTTATATCCTAAGAATGTTGTTTTTTCGACAAGTTTGCGGATGGTTTCAGCACGCTCAAACGCTTCCTGACTATTTGCATTGGGTAAGCACAAAATAAATTCTTCTCCACCCTGACGCCCCAAAAATTCTGGCTCGGTTAGCTGTTTGTTTACTACTTCAGCAACAGTAGACAAGACAATATCGCCAACATCATGCCCGTAGGTATCATTAATTGTTTTAAAAAAATCTAAGTCATAATAGACAACACTAAAAAGTTCATACTTATTAGAAAATTCTTCAAGTCGTGCATTGAGCGTTTGTCGTGTCAAAGCTTTTGTTAATTTATCAATAGTAGCAATCTGATAAAATGTATAACTTTGCATAAAAATGCCAAATAAGTTTTCATACTGCTTCAGTATAGAAACACCATGACTTTGAATTAAATTAATAGCGTATGTTGAATTGACATACACATAACCCAATACTTCTGAATGAGATTGATGAGAAGTTGAATTTCGCTTAATCGGAAAAGACAAGCATGCATGGATATCGTAATCAGTTCCCAAAGTACTTAATTGGCTCTTTGTCAAAACAATAGGTTCTTTTGATGAAGTTATCTTATAAAATAATTGCAAATTAGGTTCCAGACCAAGATACGAATAATGAGCAATGATATCCACATCATTTTTATTTTTTATCATTAAAATAAACGCTTCCGTTGCTAATAACTCAACAACTATCTTCATTAACAATGTATTAATATCATTTTTTATTTCAGTATTTAAAGTACCTATTACATCAGAGTTAATAATATTCTTGTTCTGCAAATTTAAAAAAACAGATGAAATTTTTGGGAAAAAATTTGCTTTACGATTTACTAACTTTAAAAAATCTTTTTTATAGAATCTATTATAATAGGATAAGCTGATATGTTCACCAGTTTTTTTATATTTTATAATAGACTTCTTTGGACCATTATGCAAAAGAGTTTCAATATTTTCACTAGCAATAAAAAGCCGCTTACCCTTAAAATAATTTATGCGTTGTTCACTTGGCAACTTTGCTAAAATCATTTTTATTAACGAAATTGCTTCAAGATAATATGCGATTGCTACATCATCTTCATTTCGTTCTGTATATATAGATGCCAACTCAAACAGAGAATATATTTTTAAAATACGAAACCCAAACTTAAATGAAGTGCGTATAACTTCTTGCAATAATTGCTCGGCATTTTTAGGTTCAAAAAAACTTCGTACAAAATAAATTTTAGAACGCTCCGCCGTTGAAATTTCCGCTTTTTCTACATTTACTAAAATATCATAAACTCTACGCATCGCAGTTACATTACCGATACGCAAAAAACTTAAAAATGCAAAATAGGAACTCTCAATTAAAACAACATAGTTTTCATCTCTACTTATAATTTCAAATAACTTATCTATATCTTTAGCTATATTTGTTTTTTTAACTTCGATACGCAAAACTTGTATAAATAGTTCCATATCGTCAATAATCAAACCACAATCCAAAATACTATATGGTTCAATCTTATTTAAATATTCGTGTGCTTTATTGTATTCATGAAAATACATGTAGTACCGCACGCTTGCAACATTTAAATCGTAGTTATAAAGTGTTCCTTTCGTGATGTATTTACGCGCAACCGCAAAAAACTTTGTTGCTAATGTATCATCATTCAATGAAAAACAAATATGGATTAATAAGAGGGATAAGCGTACAAGACATTCATACATTCGATTCTTTTTTGCAAGTTCAAAACCATACAAAGCATATTGAAACGCAAGTTGATACTGTTTTTGGTTAAAGTAATCATTTGCAATATAATCAGTTGCAAAAATTTCGGAACTAACAATCTTATGCTTGATACTTCCAACCTTTATTTTTCTATAATATTCGATTGCCTTTGCTCGCTTATTTTGAAGAGTATAGTAAAATGCAAAATCCATATAACCAAACAATAGTCCACGAATATGCCCGATTTTATCTGAAATTGCGACACATTCTTCAAGCATTTTTTTGCCTTCTGAAAATTTATTTTTACGGCACATAAGATCAGCGGCAATGCGCAAAGTATTACTTTTTTCTTTTAAAAGTCCTGGTCTATTTTCAGCAAGTTGAATAATCGTATTACAAATGTCAAGGGATTCATCTTGCATATTGTTGTCATATAATGAAAGCGCTTCAACACGCAAAAAAGAAGCATAGGATTTAGGATAACGCGTAGGGTTCGGAAAAAGAATTTCACGCGCCTTTTCCTGATAGTATTTTATTTTTTCATAATCAAATAAAATATCAGAGAGCAATGAAAACTGAACATATATTTCTAACTCAAGTGGTTCATTTTCAATTTTCTTGCAATTCTTCAGCGCTTTATTTAAATATATTTTTGCATATTTTAAATCTCCCATTTCAAAACAGGCAATAGATAAATCCAAGTGCAACCGAGCTAAAAATAAATGATTTTTTCGATTTGTACAATTAATTGCTTCTAATATGTTCGACCGAATACCTTCCAAATTTTTTAAGCGCTTGGCTTGAATTGCAAGTTTTATATAACACCGTCTAGCTCTTTGTAAAGAGTTAGATTTTTTTAAATGAAACGCAAGTTCTTCTGATAATCTATTTTTTGTAGAACTTTCTATTTGTTTAACAGCGATTTCATGCAAACGCAGTTCTTCATTTGCGTCCATGGATTTCAAAACCAAATCTTTGATTATAGAATCTAAAATAAAATATCTTATATTTCCGCTACTTTTGCGAGTAGAAATAACATTAGTAACTATGAGTTGAGAAATAATATCGTTAAGATAAGTACGCTCAGCATCCGATTTATTGTGTAATATCCATGTTTCTTCAATCGGCTCATTAAAAATAGAAAGAAATTTTATAAGCGAAATATGATGTTCAGAAAAACTACTTATCCTTTTGTGTAAACTTTCGTTTATAATTTGAAAATCAATTTTTTTATTTTTTAATTCGGTAGAAAAAACAGAAGTGACTTCAGCATAACCAGTATGTTCAGAAATCAAAATCTTTTTTTTCTTAATAAAACTTGACAAAAGCTTTAATATTTTTTTGGGATTACCAGCAGATTGTAAAAAAACACTTTCAAAAAACTTAGCAGGAATTTCTTTAAAGTGAATTGATTGGGATATTAATTCTTTTGTATATGTCGGATCCATTTCAGAAAGAAAAAAGCGTTTATAAAAGTTTTTTTTATTAAGCAACTGGAGCCTTTCTAAAATATAGTTTTCACATTCAACATCTTTTGCATCATAGGCAATAATCATCATAAAATTAAAATTACGCAATTCATAGGCTGCTAAAAGTAATCCCCCTAAAAATTCTCGTTCTGTGATTTTATGCGCATCATCTACAATCAAAGCAATACACGCATGCTGGGATATACTTTTCATATTTTTTGTACACTGATCAAAAAAATCAAAATATTCTCTAGCCCATTTTTTTGTGTTATCGCCGACATACCTACTCAAGTCAACTGTTTTTGTGTTCTTTTTTTTGTTAGTAGTAAAAAGATGTGTTTGTTCTAAAAATTCATTGCAGAGTTCAGATAATTCAATACCAATATCAAAAAAGGAAAAAGTTAAAACATTTTCAACTTTTAATCGATTTTCAATTTCTCGTAAAAATCTTGTTTTTCCCATTCCATCATTTGCACTTACTAAAAAAACATTTTCAGCGGTGATGTATGAATCCTTTAAAAAAGCAGAACTCAAAATTAGTTGCATTTCATACTGATACGAAATAAAATTAGGAAACAATAACTCATCTTTTAAAGATGGCAAGACAACAGGAATATCATCACCAAAAATACTACTTAATTCAATTAAAATATCATTTATACCAAACGAAGAATCAAATTTTAATGAAAGTATTTTTAAAAATAAAGTTCTTAACTTAACCGATTTAGAATCATTTTCTTGAAAATCCCCAGTAGAAAAAAAGGAGTATACATCCTTTTCAGAAATTGCAGCAACTTCATATAGATTAAATATACTAAAAAATAACAACGCACATGTATATATATCTTTTTGCTTTTCGGTTTCAAAAACTATCGGTTTATCTGTTTCAATGTTTTTATATATACCAGAAGCCTTATAATATAAATCAAATTTATGCATGACTATATTTTTTAGCTTTGCATGAATTTTTCCATTATGGGTTAAAAGTACAATGGAAGAAATAGGGAGCCAAGAATATGTAAGCCCATGCAAATGTAAAAAAAACAGAGCACGACAAATCGAAGCAAAAAGTTCAATTTTTTCGGCAAAATTACAAGCCTGTGCATATTGAAAAAAATCTTTTTCGCTACGAGTTGTTTCACATACATAATAAAACGAACGAGGCGCAAGTTCATCGTCAATAGCTCGGATACGCCTAAAATCAAAGGATTTTTCTAAAAAAGAAGAATCTAACTTTGTAAGTTTAAAAAAATGTTGTTTAATGAAAGCGGAAAAATCATCGGTAAAAAACTTGACTTTAAAAACATATAATGTCAACTCTTTATTTGTCTTTAAATCTTCCACCAAATACTCATCATAAAGAGGCTCAGTATAAGATAAAAACAAAATTTTGTACCGATTATCTATTACTCTCATTTCTATCATATTTTACTTTTTTTCAAAATAATTTAAAGTGATACACACGTAATAAAAAATACAAATATAACAAAAAGACATAAAAACCTCTTTTTTCAACTGTCTTATCCATATATCAATATCCTTCTATTGCATGGAAAACAAGTTTTAATATAAACAACTGATTTGCTTAAATTCCATAGTGCATAACTGGAAAGTTATTACTTTCAGGCGGGTTCTTTAGGGCTCAAGTTGGCTTTAGTCCTGAATGCCAACTTGCCGTAGCGATGCTTTTGGAAGGGATAGGGATTCTAAGGGAAAGGGAAACCTTTTGCTTCGAACAAAAGTGTGTCCCTTTCCCTTAGTATAGGAGTGCAGAGAAAACAATCTCTGCAAAAATTGATTTCCATCCTTCTATTGACACATTACTTGATTTTTTTTCTAGTTTTTGTATAATGCCACAGATATTTTAGTACAATAAGATACATAAAATACATATCTATTGGTCTGTTGACTATATTTGTAGCAGTCTTTTGAAACGGAGGAAAAATGGAAAGTATCGAAATAATTCTACAGAACATTGAACAAAAAAACTTCGTTGCCGCAAAAGAAGTTTTATCATCAATGAATGCTCCAGATATTGCATCTTTTCTTTGCGATGTCGATTCGTCGACCATGTTATTGCTTTTTCGAATATTACCAAAAGGGCTTGCTGCTGAGGTTTTTGCATTTCTTTCACCATATACTCAACAACTCATCGTTTCGTCTTTTTCTGATACTGAACTTTCAACCCTTTTACAGTCCTTATTTGTAGACGATCTTGCCGACTTAATAGAAGAAATGCCTTCAAATGTGGCAGGCAAAATTTTAAAAAATGCAACTGAAGATACGCGGAAGATTGTAAATCAAATCTTACAGTATCCTGAAAATTCCACCGGTAGCATTTTAACAACCGAATATATAAAACTAAAAAAAAATATGAGTGTTGCAGAAGCGCTCGAAAATATTCGTAAACAGGGAATTAAAACTGAAACAATTTATACCTGTTATATTACTGATGAAAATAGGTTTTTACAGGGTGTTATATCTCTGAGGGATTTAGTACTCGCTGACCAAACCCATATTATTGGCGACTTAATGACTACCGATGTCATTTCTGTCAACACCACAGATGATCGTGAAATAGCAACTGAAATATTCAAAAAATACGATTTTATAGCCTTACCAGTTGTGGACCATGAAAAGCGACTTGTTGGGATTATCACTGTTGATGATATTATCGATGTACTTGAAGAGGAAGTTACCGAAGACTTTCAAAAGATGGCCGCCATTGAGCCATTTGATGAAAAATATCTTGAAACACCCGTTTTATCGCTCGCAAAACACCGTATTTTTTGGCTTATGTTTTTAATGCTTGCTGGGACGGTAATCAGTGGTATTATTGAGCACTTTACCGAGTTGTTACAAAAATGCGTTATTTTAACAGCCTTTATGCCAATCATCATGGATACGGGAGGTAATTCAGGAAATCAAGCCTCAACACTCATTGTACGAGGACTTGGAACTGGGGATATTCACACGAGTGATTTTCTCAAAGTATTATGGAAAGAGCTGAGAATTGCCGTACTCGTAGCATCAGTTTTGTCAGTTGTTATGTTTATCAAAAATTTTATACTCGCACGAAAAGATTTTGCCGTTTCACTGACCGTTTCGTGTTCATTAGTAGTGTCAATAATAATAGCAAAATCAATTGGCTCAATGTTACCAATATTAGCCAAAAAATTAAAACTCGATCCCGCTACAATGGCTTCCCCTATGATTACAACAGTTGTCGATATTATTAGTTTAGTGGTGTTCTTTTCGTTTGCAAAGATATTTATACCAGAACTGTCAACATAAATAAAAACAAACTTTGCACAGTAACTAAGACTGAACAAGTTTTATGCTGTGCAAAGTACCACCGTTAAAAACTACAAATGTATAATCTACATTTTAGCATCTGACTTTATTTCAAAATGGCTAAATGTCAATGTAAAAGAAGCACGCCCCTGTGTAACCGAGCGTAATGATGTCGAAAATCCAAACATTTTTGCCATTGGTGCTTCAGCATTAATAATTTCACCATCAGGTTTAGCCGTAGTTCCTAAAATAATCCCAGAACGCTGAGTAATCTGGCTCATAGCATCCCCCAAAAACTCATGAGGGCAATCAATATCGACTTTCATGACAGGTTCTAGTAAGACAGGGACTGCATTTCTACAAGCGTCATCAAAGGCAAGGGCAGTAACCGCTTCGAAAGCAAAAGTGCTTGCAGTGGTTTCATCATATCTAACATCAACAAGTTCAACCCCTACATCAACACAAGGATAGCCTAGCATAATTCCACCAGAAAAAGAAACTTCAACTGAATGTTTAATAGCTTCGCATATTTCTTCAGGAATGCCAGCAGAATTTGCATTTTTGCTTGCAACCACTTTAACCAGCGAGCGAAACTCATTGCCAGTACCGCATTCTCGTGGAAAAACTCTTAATGTTACACCAGCTTGCTGATCCTTGCCCCCAATACTTTTATCAAAGATTTGCGAAGTGAGTGCTTCTTTTGAAATTGATTCCCTATATGTTACGCGAGGAGTACCAACACGCGCTTGTACATTAAAATCCTGTAACATACGCGTAGTTAAAACATCCAAGTGCAATTCACCCATCCCAGAAATAATTAACTGACCTGTTTCTGTATCTTCTTTACTTGTAAATGTAGGGTCGTCTTTTGCTAAAATATCCAAAACTTCTTGTAGTCGTTCACGCTCCGACAAACTTTTTGGCTCAACCGAAACAGAAATAACAGGTTCAGGAAATGTCAAATCCCCTAAAAGATATGGGAACCCTTCACTTGCAAGCGTATCTCCCGTTTGAGCAAGTTTTAACCCCACAAAGACCGCAATATCCCCAGCCTTACAAGAATCCACTTGTTCGTATTTATTAGAATGTACTCGCAAAATCCGATTAATTCGTTCTTTCCTTTTTTTACCTGTGTTAAATACCTGCTCCCCAGTTTTAAAAAGCCCAGAATACATACGAACATAACACAAAAAACCTGCTTCCTTATCATACTGCGTCTTAAAAACAAAACCAAGTGGGTATTTTTTTTCATCGCAGAGCACTTCTTCCGAGTCCCC
>JAFTEH010000078.1 GCA_017453745.1 Spirochaetaceae bacterium | reverse complement strand
TGCTTGCACACGGACTTAATGCAAGGCGAAAAAATGGGGTTCTTAGGGGGAACCCCTAAGCGATGCTTTTGGAAGGGATAGGGATTCTAAGGGAAAGGGAAACCTTTTGCTTCGAACAAAAGTGTGTCCCTTTCCCTTAGTATTAGAGTGCAAGAAACACAATCTCTACAAAAATTGATTTCCCTGAAATTATACAATTACTTCTTGCCTAAAAGTGTTTTTTTTTGTATATTGTAGGCAAATATAACTATAATATAACTATTACGGAGGAGAAGTAATTATGGCTATTTTACATATTAACTCTGATGAGTTTGAAAAAACAATTTCTGCCGATGTTCCTGTTTTTGTGGATTTTTGGGCACCGTGGTGTGAACCATGCAAAATGCTTGGTCCAGAACTTGAAGATGCAGAAGCCGAGTTGTCGGGCAAAGCGATTATTGCTAAAGTAAACATTGAAGAAGGTGATAACAAAACTTTGGCTGCAAAAATGGGTGTGCGCGGTATTCCTAATATGATTTTATTCAAAGGCGGAAAGGAAGTTGACCGTGCCGTTGGCTATATGGAAAAGGATAAAATTGTAGAACTTATTTCTAAGCATATATAGACGGCACCCCTTATGAGAGCCTCTAAAAATTCGTATCGCCGTGATGGTCAACTTGTTAGAAGTGCCCTTGTGTAAAAGTCGCACGGTAGACCGTTTTGAGAGGCTCCCGTTAAAATTCACAGTGTAAAACCGAAGTTTTACGGTTTTATGTTGGTATGTTGTTCTTTTGAAACATCCATAAATATAAGGCAATCTTAAAAAGCCCCCTTTGTGATTTTTTTAACTTTTTAACTTCTTTTTGTATCTTTCCATAACATTATTTTATTTTTTTCCGATAATAGCAAATATGCAGATTATTTCATATCTCAATTATGAAAATTCACAGTTGGCTGAAAAAGATATAAGACAAGTAGGTAGTCCAAATAGAAAATCTCTTTTACGAAAAGCGTCTGTTTTAAGTTTTTCGACTTCAGATGCTGTAGGGAAAAGTATTAATATTGGGCTTGCTGAAAAATATAGTGATACAGTTTCAAAACAAAAAAAAGGTTTTCTGCCATTTTTGCTCTATTCGCTTTTGTTTGTTAGTGTTCTTGCGCTTGCTTGTGTTGCTATCTTTTATGTTGTTAGTAGGTCGCAAAAGTCTTTGACTGGATTTTCATTTGCGCAATCTGACGATGCAAAAAATGAACTTTCAAAATATCTATTTCCTAGTACGGAAGATGCCCATTTTGAACTGAGCCTTCTTGGAAATGCTTCCCCATTTCAAGAAGTAGTCTTTAAAACATACACGGTAAAAAGTGGCGACACTATTAGTGGTATTGCTGCAGCTTTTGGCTTACGCTCTATGGGAACACTCATCGCATTGAATAATATTGAACATGTAAAACGCTTGCAAGTTGGTTTTAAACTGACTATTCCTTCAGTCGATGGTATCTTCCATACGGTAAAAAATGGGGAAACACTGGGAAGTATAGCAAATAAGTACGGATTGACCGTAAACAATCTGTTAGATTCTAATAACTTACAGACAGATGTTATCAGTGTGGGGGATACTATTTTCATACCTGGTGGGAGACTTTCAAATTTTGAATTAAAAAAAGCACTGGGGGAACTGTTTATATATCCTATCACGGGGCGTTTAACTTCACCTTTTGGTTACCGAAAAGACCCATTTACCGGGCAACTGAGTTTTCATAACGGTATTGACCTTGCCAATTCTAAGGGCACCCCTATAAAAAATATAATGGATGGGCGGGTGAGTGAAGTCGGATATAATAATGTATACGGAAACTATATTATTATTACGCATGATGCCGGGTATCAAAGTATGTATGGACATTTGAATACGGTATATGTAAAAAGAGGGGCATCTGTTAATCAAGGTGTTACTATAGGTACAGTAGGAAGTACTGGTCGTAGTACTGGTCCACACTTACATCTTTCTATTTACAAAAATGGAAAACTTATAGACCCACTTTCAGTACTTGAAAAGTAGATTTTTATTATAGTAATGTGTTTTTTGAAAAAAGGCTGTCCTCCTTGTATGGAGTAACAGCCTTTTTTTTGTTAGTTTTTAGCTAAGTATTCGTTTATACTTTTTGCAGCGGTTCTGCCTTCACCCATTGCTAAAATGACAGTTGCTGCACCGAGTACAATATCACCGCCAGCCCACACTTTTGCAAGACTGGTACGATTTTCCTCATCGACAATAATGTTTCCATGTGGTTTTGTTTGTAAACCTTCAGTTGTACGCGGTATAAGTGGATTAGAATTATTTCCGAGTGCAACAATAACAGCATCGACAGGGAGAATATGCTCTGTACCCTTGATAGGAACAGGACTGCGGCGTCCAGAAGCATCGCTTTCGCCGAGTTCGTAGTTCAAAAGTTCAAGCCCTGAAACAGCCCCTGCTTCGTTTCCAATGATTCGAGTTGGATTTTGTAAAAAGCAAAATTCTACACCTTCTTCTTCAGCATGCCCGATTTCTTCAAGCCGTGCAGGCATTTCATTGCGTGTGCGGCGATATATACAGTATACCTTTTTTGCCCCAAGTCGTAATGCCATACGAGCAGCATCCATAGCGACATTTCCACCACCTAAAACCGCAACAGTTTCGGCTGGGTACAATGGTGTATCCGCATGGGCTTCATCATAGGCTTTCATAAGGTTTGCTCGTGTGAGGTATTCGTTAGCGCTAAATACTCCTATAAGATTTTCGCCTTCTATACCCATAAACTTTGGTAAGCCTGCACCCGTTCCTACAAAGGCAGCATCAAACCCATATTCTGTTAGAAGTTGTTCAAGGGTTTTTGTTCTTCCTATCAAAAAATTTGTTCTAAATGTTACGCCCATCTTTTTTAAGGCATCAACTTCCTTAGAAACAATTTCTTTCGGGAGACGAAATTCAGGTATGCCATATACCATAACCCCACCTTCTTTTTGGAGCGCTTCAAATACAGTCACTTCATGTCCTGCTCTTCGTACATCGGCTGCAACCGTTAAACCTGCAGGCCCCGAACCAATAACAGCAACTTTTTTACCAGTTGCTGGAGCGATTGGGATTTGCTTTGTTCGATTATTATTTCGCTCGTAGTCGGCGACAAAGCGCTCAAGCCGTCCTATCGCAACCGCTTTATCAATCGATTTAAGCGATTTGCCGACTGTACATAAAGACTGACATTGCTTTTCTTGGGGGCAAACGCGTCCACAGATTGCAGGCAACAGGTTTGTTTTTTTAATTATCTGAACGGCTTCATCAAAATTACCTTTTTGGATTTCGGTAATAAATTCTGGAATCATAACACCAACAGGGCAGCCTTGTACACAGGGTTTGTTTTTACAATTCAAGCATCGGTTTGCTTCTACTATCGCTTCTGTTTCAGTGTACCCAAGTGCAACTTCTTCCATTTCTCGCGCTCGTTGCAGAGGCTCACGAGTTGGCATTTCTTGAGGCGGGATTGCAAGCCTCTCTTTTGGTGTTAAGGTTTTATCTTTAATTGTATTAAAAATATCTTCAGCCTTTTGAGCTAGTTCTTGTTCGTTTACATAATGTGCCATACTGTTCTCCTAATTTGTTAAGCCTATGCGGCATGTATGTCTATCAGCATCTTCACGCTGTTTAAATGTCTTCATACGGCTCATCATATTATCAAAGTTGACCTTATGCCCATCAAAATCGGGCCCATCAATACAAACAAACCTTGTTTCACCACCTACTTCGACACGGCAACAACCGCACATTCCCGTGCCATCAATCATAATTGTATTTAACGATACAATGGTTTTAATATTAAAAGGCTCCGTTGTTTTTGCGGAAAACTTCATCATAATAGGTGGCCCTATTGCAATAGCAAGATCAGGCGGATTAGCAGATTCACAGAGTTCTTTTAACGGTTCTGTTACTAATGCCTTTTTGCCATAGGAGCCATCATCAGTAACAATAATCACATTGTCTGCGACCTTTTTCATTTCTTCTTCAAAGATAATAAGGTCTTTTGTGCGTGCCCCTATAATAACGCTCACATAGTTACCGCATTTTTTGTGGTCCTCGACAATGGGATATAGAGGGGCTGCCCCTATACCGCCTGCAACGGCTACCACATGCTTACAAGGCTCAATTTCACTGGGAACACCAAGTGGACCAAGAACGGCGCCGAGTTTGTCTCCAACATTCATCTGGCAGAGTTTAATAGTTGTAGCGCCAACCGCTTGAATCACTAATGCAATCCAACCATCTTTTGCACTTGCATCTGCAATAGTAAGAGGAATTCGCTCACCGAATTCTGTATTCAGTTGAACGATCACAAATTGCCCAGATTTTCGATTTTCAGCGATTTCTGGTGCCATAATCTTCATATAGAAAACATCAGTAGAAAATTGTTTTTTTTCTAAAATATCGTACATGAACAAAAATCCTTACCTATGATTAGGTAGTATTCATTATAGAAATCAATAAAAAAAAATCAATTACTTATGTTCAACGAGAATTAAGCAAAAAATAAAATGAAAAAAAAGCAAATAAGTTTTAAGAAGTGCTTGACAAAAAGTTGATTTTTTGGTATGCTATGCAAGTATTAGTACTATATGTGCTAAATGACCTGCTCTTGTAGCTCAGTCGGCAGAGCACAACCATGGTAAGGTTGGGGTCAGCAGTTCGATTCTGCTCGGGAGCTCTTACCAAAACTTATTTCGGAGGAAGAAGATTATGGCAAAAGCAAAAACTTCTATAGAACTTATTGCATTACAATGTAGTGAATGCAAAAGAAAAAATTATACAACTTCAAAGAATCGTAAGAATATTCAAGGGAAACTTGAATTTATGAAATATTGTCCACATGACCGCAAGCATACCTTGCATAAAGAAACAAAAATAAAGTAAAGCAGTGAGTACAGTCAGTACTCGCTACTCAAAGGCCAATAACTCCAATGGTAGAGTGTCGGTCTCCAAAACCGAATGTTGAGGGTTCGAGTCCTTCTTGGCCTGTATATTGATAGGATGAGTTTGTTTTTTGAGGAAAATAATGAAGTTAATAACCTTTTTCAAAGAATCGTATGCAGAGTTAAAAAAAGTGGTGTGGCCAACGCGTATTGAGGTTTTTTCATCACTTAAGATTGTCCTTATTTCTACTTTACTTGTTGCTATTTTTTTGGGCTTATTGGATGCTGGTTTTGTTGCCGGTATCGACTGGCTTTTTTAGGAGAGCCTCATGGCTAAAGAATGGTACATACTACATACTTACTCAGGGTATGAGCGTAAAATTGAACAGGCTATTCGTACGCTTATTGAGCGGGGAAATGTTTCGTCTGATATTGTTACTAATATAAGTATACCCGAAGAAACAATACAGGTTAATACAAAAAAGACTACTAAAAAGAATTTTTTACCTGGCTACTTACTTGTCGAAATGGATTTGCCTGAACTTGGCTGGAAGGATGTTTGTTCAAAGATCAAGCGTATTCAAGGAGTTAGTGGCTTTTTAGGAACAACAGGTGGGGCGAAACCTGTACCCATTTCCAGTGATGAAGCAAAAAATATTTTGCAAAAAACAGGAGAGATAAAATCTGATAAAGCCTATGCTGTTTCACATTCGTATTCGGTTGGCGATAAAGTAAAAATCTCCACTGGACCATTTGCATCTTTTTCTGGTACCGTTGGCGAAATTATGCCTGATAAAAGCAAGTTGCGCATAATGGTAACTATATTTGGGCGTACAACACCCGTTGAAGTTGATATGACCCAAGTAGAGCTAATATAAAGAAAAAGATTGCTCTTTGTTTTACGAATATCTTATTTTATCCGTTTTCTTATGTCGCTTTAGTGTTCGCTCGTGGTACTAAAGCATGTCTGGTTGTGTCTTTTGACTATTTCTGTCTATTTCTGTATACTATACGGATTTTTCTCTGCTGTAGAAACGGTCTTTAACATGCTTGATGTGTGTCTATATTCCCTATTGCAAAATCGATACTTCATCTTGTATGTTTACGAATTTGTAGCGCCAGTTTCCCTCAAACTATTTCTTTTTGACATTATCTTGGCTCTGTACTGATGTTTTAAAAGCATGCGTGCAAAAACTGGTGTATGATTTCCATGTAGTTTTATCACGGAAATCAATTTTTAATATAAACAACGAGTTTATGAGTTAATATTGACTAATTTATAGATAGGTATCAAAAAGTTATGGGCACTTCTAAAAACTCAAAATTTAAAAAGTTTTTAGAAGTGCGCCGAGTATTGGAGCCTTGAAATAACAAGGCTCCAATACTCGCGCTTTCAAAGACACCTCTAAAAACTGTGACAGGGCAGCGAAGCATCTCGATGAGTTTTTAGAGGTTCCCTTACATATTAAAAATATCAGATTTGCTT
>JAFTEH010000077.1 GCA_017453745.1 Spirochaetaceae bacterium | reverse complement strand
GATTTTTTCGAGATTGCCGACGAGTTTTCCGCCTTGAAATTGCAAGGCGAAAAACATCGCAAGTTTAGGGTTACCTCTAAAAACTGATGTTTTTAGAGGTTCCATTGAAACGCTGTTCTTTGCTTACTTTACAAGCAGAACTGTCTGTCGGTTGTTGAGCGAAGTTAAAACAAGCGTTTTAAAAAATTTTTTTGGAGGAGTTCTATGAAAAACAAAATGATGAAAAAAAGAACCACATTCTTTTTACTGGGATTGCTCACATTCGTAGCAATCATCGCGACAGGTTGTCCGCAAGGTGGTGGCAAGGTTGTACCTGACCCTACACCTACACCTACTCCCGATCTATTTTCCCTTGTCATTGAGGATGTTTTTACCATAACGGGAAAGGGAACAGCTGTAACAGGGCGAGTAGCTTCTGGCGTATGTAAAGTAGGTGATAAAGTTCACATCGTAGGATTTGATAAAACACTATCTGCAACAGTAACAGGACTTGAAATGTTTCATAAAACTGTTGAAGAGGTGCAAAAAGGCGATAACTGTGGCATGCTAGTCGACATTGATAAAACTGAACTAGAAAAAGGCATGGTTGTCTGTACCCCTGATACACTAACGAATAAGAAAAAGTTTACTGCCAACATTTATGTATTAACCAAAGATGAAGGCGGACGCTCTACTCCGTTCCGTAATTATTATCGCTCGCAAGTTACTCTATATGGTACAGATATAACAGGTCATGTTACATTTGATGGTGAAATTATGATGCCTGGTTCTAGCGGAGAGGTAACCATATTATTAGCACATAGCCTCGCCCTAAAAGATGGACAGGAATTTCTTATCCGTGAAGGTGGGAAAACAATAGCAAAGGGAACTATCAAAAATATCTTAGCGTTAGATAAATTTCCAAACGAAACTGCATTTTTAGTAACTTCGACTGATAATAGTTTTACTTCTACTGTTGTAACTCCTGGAGAAACTTTCGTTCCAAAAAGTTTTGCACAACTTAAGACAATAAAAATTTCACTTTCTGGAGATGGTGCTAGTATTAAATATCCGACTTGGACTGTCGTTGCAGGTAATAATGACACATATTTTGATACAGCACATACTGAAGTTACTGCTATTAATAAGTCAGTTAGTATTTATCCTCTCGACACTGCGGAATCCAACTTTCTTACTGGAGACTACGGTGTTAAGATAGAATGTAAAGACGAAACGGGAAATTCTAGTATATCCTTTTTCATAAGTGCTAAATAAGCTGTATTTTCCTGTCACACAGTTTTCATAAGCACGGTTATTTGCTAATACGGTGCTTTTCTCACATGCGAGGGCTCGCTAAAGCGAGCCCTCGTGTAAACGCGACAGGGGGCGTAGGTGCAGAGGGCTGTTTTTTCAAAAACAGCCCTCTGGTACATTTTGTCGCACCATTTGTGCGACAAAATACTGCCAACATCGAAGCACCCGATGCTTTAAGTGTGGTGCCGTGTGAGCGGCAACATACTTAAGGCAGTCGCCCAGAAAAAGAAAAAATAGATTCACATTGCACTTAAAAAAAACAATTTTCCCACCACGGCTTAAGTTATGCTACGAAAATACTCTTCTACAAGGGGAAGCGGTACATTGATTATACGGTCTTGGCTTTTATAGTTTGCCATAGAAAAACGCAAGCCAAACAGTTTGTCGTTGTTTTTCAGTACAGTTGAAAGGCTCTTTGATTTTAGGTTCACTTCGGCTTTTACTTCGACTGGATACACCATATCGCCTTGAAGCACAAAGTCTATTTCCAATGTTGAGTTATCATTGGTATAATAGTACAAGTTTTTAGAAAGCGTTTGACTTGCCGCAAAAAACTGCTGTGCTACATACTGCTCTGTGAAACTGCCCTTGTATGACGAAAAGACATTATTTCCAACAAGTATTTCGGCGGCAGGGGCTTGGACCATTGCACCAAGTAAACCTAAGTCGTTCATAAATAGTTTGAAACACTCAAAATTTTCATAAAACTTTAGGGGCATTTCAAGTTTTTTTACACGATTGACCTTATGGATAACTCCTGCATTTAAGAGCCACTGAATTGCGTTTTCAAATTCCTTTGACCGAGCGCTTTTTTTTAATGCCCCATAGATGAACTTTTTGTTTTCCTTGGCGAGTTGTGAGGGAATGGAATGCCACACCAAAGTAATTTTAGATATTTCTGATTTGAGTGCGTGTTTGGAAATATCGTTCATATAATCCGAGATAATCTGTTGTTGAATAGTACGCACTTGTTGTAAATCTTGGGTTTTTACATAAGAGCTAACTACTTCAGGCATTCCACCTGTAAAATAGTACTGCCGAAGTAATTCGACGAGTTTTGGCATAATGCCGTTAAGGTCTTGCCAGTTATGAGTTCTCATCAGCTCTACAATTCCTGTTTGCCCTAATGCACACAAAAACTCCATAAACGACAAAGGGTACAAAAACAAACTATCGACTTTGCCAATGGGAAAGCCGGTGCCGTGATGTTCCAAAAGCCCCAACAGCGAGCCTGCGACCGCAATATGAATATCAGGCCTGTTTTCGCAAAAATATTTGAGCGAGGTTAGAGCCTTGGGGAATTCCTGTATTTCGTCAAAAACAATCAAGCAATTACCGCCATCAATTTTAACTCCAGCCATAGCCGAAATATTTCTGATAATGCGCTCGACATCAAAATCCATGAATAAATTTTCCATTTGAGGATTACCGTCGCAATTTACATAGATGAAATGTTCATATTCGTTTTTGCCAAACTCTTTTAAAAGCCATGTTTTACCAACTTGTCTTGCTCCTTCAAGTATAAGTGGCTTTCTGCTGCCAGAGTTTTTCCAAGCCTTAAGCTGTGCATACAAAAATCGTTCCATACAGCTATTATACACTTTTCTAGGGGAAAATCCAGCCATGATTGACAGTTTTCTCGGCGAAAAATCACTAAAATCATACACTTTTCTTAGGGAAACTCACACCCACAGCCTACACAAAAAAAATTACTTTCCCTTTTGGGCATGTCCTGCCGTGATTTTACTTACCTCGACTTCGCTCGGCAACCAAAATCACGGCAGGTCGGGCTATTCGGGGTTCCGCTATCGCTCCATTCGTCCGCTCGGCTTCGCTCGCTACCGAACGGCTTGCCTGCTTG
>JAFTEH010000076.1 GCA_017453745.1 Spirochaetaceae bacterium | reverse complement strand
TACGCACAACAACTACTACGCACAACAACTACTACGCACAACAACTACTACGCACAACAACTACTACGCACAACAACTACTACGCACAACAACTACTACGCACAACAACTACTACGCACAACAACTACTACTATTGTTACAGTATTTTGCTAAATTATTGAGAGGAATGACATTTGGTATGAAAGAAGATACGAGACACACTAAAAACAGAGCGCTAATCATCTTTGGGACTATCAGTTCGCTCATTGGGGATGAGATTGCGAGTGTCGCGATTTCGATTTGGGTTGCGATGCAAACTGATAACCCGATGAGTTTTGCCTTTGTGTATTCGATTCAAAAGTTTAGTCGCATTTTCTTTTCGCTTTTTTCTGGGAGTATCATCGATGCAGTAAACAAGAAAAAGATTTTGTACCTCACTGATTTTGTGCAATGCATTTTGAATATTGCAATGTTGGTTGTGATGGTTAGTGCTTTGAGTTTTCATCGCAAGGTTTTGGTGTTTTGTGCGATAAGCGGTGTGCAAGGTTTTTGCCTTTCGCTTTTTAAGCCAGCGAGCCGTGCAATCTTACCAGAGATAATTGCCGATGAAAAGTTACAACAGACCAATTCTATTTTAGAAGTTTCAAAAACAATCGTGTCTACGCTGAGCGTTTTATTCGCTGGTGCTTTAGTTTTACTATTTGGTGTGTTTGTTTGCATAATCATCAATGCTGTTTCTTTTTTTCTTTCAGGTTTAAGCGAAGTGTTAATCACCTATGAGTTTCACAAAACTGAAAACACAAATCTTAAAACTTCAAAGTTTCAAAGTATTATCGATGGCTATAAATATTTTTTGACTAATCGCTTATTGGTGCTACTGGCTGTCGTTGCTGCGACTGTGAATTTTGTTGGTACTCCGATTTTTTCTAATATCTTGACTTATCAGTACAAAGAAATTTTTCATAGTGGGTTACTGACTTCGTACTTTAATTTTGAATTTTTGCAAAACGAGCAATCCTTTATTGCAGCTATTTCTACTGTGATGCTTTTTGCGGTTGGGATTGCTAGCGTTGTTGGTGGTATCTTTGCTGGTAAAGAGCGAAAGGTGAACATGCTTCTCTTGGTAATTGGTCTTGTTATGCTTTCGTTCTTTGTGATGTTTGCATATTTTGTCGGGATGACAAGTAGCCCATTGCTTATGCGGTTTGAGGTTTTGGTTGGCGTGATAATTGTTGTGTCGGCTTTGTACGGTGTGTCGATGGGGGCGTTTAATGTTTATATTACGACCTTGTACCAACGCATTGTCGATAGAAAATTTATGGGACGGTTTTTTGCTTTTAATACAATCTTAATGCAGATTGCTTCGCCGATTTCGATGATGTTGGTTAGTGCATTTGTCAGTCGAACAAATAATTTTAACCTTGTTTATTGCTTTGCGTTTGTTATTTCGCTTTTGCTTTTTGTGGTGATGAAAAGTTTTGGCATGGCAGTTATTGAAAATTAAATTTAAAAATGTTAAAAAATATTAAAATCTGGATGTAGGAGGAAGCCTTGTGGCAATAGTTCAGACCTTTCTTTTTCTTTTGCATTGATAGGTTTTTAATTTGAAAAAAAAGCCTACTGGTTAATAATTGTATGATAATGAGGAAAATATAAAATGAATATACTAAAACTACTTGACAGGAAAGATAAAACTAAAGTTTTATTGATTTGTATTGGAACGATATTTTCAACATTGGTATTTTGCTCGCCTGTGATTTTTTTAGAAAAATATATAGATAGTGTTGTAAGCAATAATGAGGTTATCTATATTGCGATAATTATGGGAGCGTGTTATTTGCTTATGGAGTTAGTGCAAGCAGCAGTAGTGGCTATGGCAAATTATGTAAGAGATAAACAGCAACTAATGATTGGGACTTTGGTACAGCGAAAATTATTTAGAAAATATCTTAACATTAGTTATTCTCATATTATGAAAACTGATTTTTCTGACATCACAAATATGTTATTAGAAGATATTAGTCTCATTATGAGTAAATGCTTAAAACCAATAACAGAGATTATTTCTGCGATTACTCAATTAGTATTTGGCATAGTGTATCTTATGAGTATGTCGTGGCTTTTGGTAATCTTGATTTTTCCATTAGGATTAATTACTGCGGTCTTATCAGTAGCGACTGAAAAAAAGTATATTGATAATGCTACAATGAGAAAAACGACTTCGCAAAATTTATGGAAATCGTTTTCTGAAATTTTTAGAGGAATAATTCCGATTAGAATTTACGCACGAAATAATGATTATGCAAAAAAAGTTGATTCACATATTGAGCAGTATTTGGATATTTCTAATACGCAGAATAAATTAGAAAAGCGAAATTATGTTGTTGCAAGTAGTTTATATATGCTTACGATAGCTATTATGGTAATAGTGACTGCCGTGCTTGTTGTAAATAATAAATTGACAATAGGTGGCATGGTTGCAGTTCAAATGTTTAACCACATGCTAACGGATCCGTTAATTACAATCCTTCAAACAAAAAGAGATGCGGCAGAATTAAAGGTTGTCAATAATAGATTGATGAATATTCTAAATACATCTGTTGTGTTTGAAAGTCAAGAGCGTCGCACTCCAATTAACGAAATCAAAATAGAAAATCTTTCATTTACTTATGAAAATGAGGGCAATGAAAAAGTGCTTGACAACTTTAACTTGCATATAAAACTAAATGAGCACATTGCAATTATGGGTGAAACGGGAAGTGGTAAGTCAACATTGTGTAAACTTATTGCCGGTCTTTATAACGATTATGAGGGGAGCATTGTTTATTACAAAGATGGTGTACAAGTTGATGCCTTACCAACGATAAGTTATCTGTATCAAAATGCGTACATATTTGACGATACGATTGAAGCGAATATTCGTCTTTCAAATCCAAACGCAACCGATGAGGAAGTGCATAGCGTGATTGAGTGTTCTGTGCTTTCAAGTGTTGTCAAGGTGCATGGGAATGAGCGATTAGGCGAAAATGGTGAGAAACTATCAGGTGGTGAAAAGGCTCGGCTTCGGCTTGCACAATGTTTATTAAAAAATGATTCATCGCTTTACATTTTCGATGAGTTGAGTAGCTCGCTTGACGATGAAACTTTTGTGGCGATTATGCAAAATATTAAACATCGTTTGCAAGATAAAATCGTCATCTTTGTTGAACATAACAACTTGATTAAGGATTATGTGGATAGGATTGTGGTGATTGAAAGTTAAAAATAGTAACTATTAGATTGCGTTATTCGACTTGCCAGTGTTTACTAAGCAAGTCGTCTTGCAATGACGGTGGTTAAGGTAATTTTGCGTGTATAGAATCACAATCCGCTTACAATTAAAAAGTCGTGTGGTTGACTTTTGTATGTCAAGAGCCAAAAATATTGACTATACTGTGTTTACATGCTATAATAATCCAATATAGAGAACCTGAAAATTGAAAACAAAAACTAAACGACTACTTTCTGCTTCTTCATTTTTTTCTAATATGGTATTTTTTGCTCCAGTTGCAATTTTAGTGAGAACTCGCTGCGGCATTACTGTATCAGAGTTTTTTATTTTACAAGCAATTCTTTCATTTGCTGTATTTTTATTAGAAGTGCCTTGTGGGATTATAACCGACAAAATAGGTTTTAAAAAATCAATTTTAATTTCACAAACTCTTGTGTGTATAACGCGAGTTATCTTTTTAATTGGTGGTAACTTTTTTGTCTTTGCGATTGAAGCAGTAGTCGAAGCTTTTTCTGTTTGTTTTATTTCAGGTACACAAGAATCATACCATTATGTTGTCTTTGGTGAAAAAGATTATCTAAGAACATCCGCTACGATACAAAATTTTGGACAAGCCTCTTTTATATTGACAACTCTTTTATTTCCTGTTTTAAATACATTCTTCGGGATTAGTGGTTTAATATTATTAACAGTGATTAGCTCAACTGTTTCTTTTATTGTAAGTTTGTTTTTACCAGATGAAAAATATTTTAAAAGAGAATCTAATGACGATGAACAAAACATGAAAAAAATTTCTTTTAAAGAATTTTTAGGTCGGGTGGTTTCAAAAGAGTTTGTGCTTGTTATTTTAATAACAAGTATTTTAAGTGTTGGTGGGTTAATTGTAAGTTTTTTGTTTATCTTGAAATTACAAGAAGCGGGATTTAGTGATTATTGGATAAGTATCATAATACTTTTAGGTGAATTTGTTTTGTTGATAACACCTTTCATAATTAATAAAACGGAAAGTTTAAGTAAAGGACTTTTACTTTTTATAGAATTGACATTTATTGCAGTATTATTTTTTTTAATCGCAATCCTTAAATCGTATATTCTGTTTATTCCGATGATCCTTTTGCCCTGTGCGTTATCATTACCGAGCTATGTAACGCTTGATTTTACTAATGCACTAATAGATACGAACAATTTAAAAGAGCAGCGTGCAACAGTGTTATCAATTTGCAATGAGTTGTCGAATTTAGTTGAAATTATATTTTTATTTATTGCTTCGGTTTTAGAATCACTTCAAGGTAATAGTATTGGGGTGGTGTTTTTTGGTTGTGGTATTGTGAATATTTTGGTGTCAGTATTTTCAAAAATCTTTTCTAGAAATATGTAGTTACATCGGGATACGCAAAACTTACTTTATTTTAAAATTTTCATGTGAAAAAAAACCAAAAAAAATAAAATTTTTTTAAAAAAGTGCTTGACATTTTTTTGAAAATGTGATATACTACAAGTAACAACTCCACTACAAGTAACAACTCCACTACAAGTAACAACTCCACTACAAGTAACAACTCCACTACAAGTAACAACTCCACTGTTGCTTTACTGATTGGGTTGGAACCGAGAGCGTGGTGTTGGAATCTTTTTTAAGGAGATACAAATGAAAAAGAGAACAAAGTTTCTTTTTGGGATTTTGGCGATGAGTGCTTTTTTAATGGTGCAGGCACCAACAGTTGGGAAAGCTATGTGGGTATTAGGGAGAGGCTTATCTTATGCTCATAAAAGGGCTAAGATAAAGCACCCTTATGATTTTATTGGAGAAGCTCTTTGGGATGCAAATACTTCATTTTGGGCTTATGCCGCTGGTGCAGTTAATCCACTTGCAGGTATTATAGTTGGTTTTTAGTTTTTTAGTGGCATATTTATTGAATTGGATATGCCACTTTGGAAGTATGTTTAAGAATTTTAGCATAGTTTTCTTTACTTCAATTGGAATTTGGTTATTTGCATTTATGGTGAGTTATTTTTTAGTATCAGGTATTCCCACCATTCAGGTGGAAGAAACTTATAATATTGATGAAACCGATTTCAATATGGAGTTATACGGGAAAGACATTGTAAAAATATTTGCTAATAATGAAAGGTTAATAGTTTCAAATTTGCTTGGGTGTTTTTCCTTAGGTATTTTGCCACTGATTAATTTGATTATCAATGGTCTTGTGCTTGGGGGAGTTGTATTTTACGCATATAATTGTGGTATGAATGTTCACAATATTGCGTGTCGAACACTACCGCATTTTACGGAATATCTTGCTATTTGGTTTTCGGCTACCTTTGGTATATGCTCTGTACTTTATGCTATAAAGAATCGGGCTAGTTTAATTAAAAAGGAAACTATTCAAACCTATTGCTTTTTATGGGCGAATTACTTTATAATATGCACTATATTTACATTTGTTGGTGCTGTGATGGAGGTTTGCATTGCAGGTAGACTTTAACGAAAAAAAATTTACGCTATCTTGGTTTAATGTAATAATTATTTTTATACTTTTAGGCGTATTTGAGTATTTGCTGATAGAACGCTTGAGTTTTTTGCTTAGTGATGATAAAGTTACTCAAGGGATGTCGCAGTTTATTATAAATATTACGGTTATCGTTAGCATCTTTTCATTGCTTTTTTCTTGGGTGATTATTTCGATAGTATTAAAGTTTTTTTTGACAATCATTACAGAATGTGAAGAAAAGTTAAAGCAATCAGAAAGCATTTTGGTTGTTGGACATAGCATGGTGTTTATACTGATAGCTTTGGTTGTAAGTTTTTGTGTTCTTTACTTTAATGCAAATAATGGTTCTAGCAATTTTTCGACAAATATGTCAAAATATATTTCGCAAGTGGGTTCTATGTTGCAATATGCTTCACTGGTCATCTTTGCTAGTTGGTATGAAAAATTAACTCGTAAACAAACTATGGCGTTGTCAATAGTTTTTGCTGTGATGTTTATAGTTCCAATTTTTATTCGGACTGCGATGTCTTGCTTTAGTTAATAGGAGCTAAAATGCTAAAATACTACAAGTCAACTTTTTTGAAACCTGAAACTTTTATTGCTAGCCTTATTGAAAAGATTTCTCTTTTTCTATTTTCTATTCTAATCATATATTTATTTTGTAAATTTACACTAGTGCTTGATTTTAAGTATTTACAGCCTGCATTAGTTATTATCTTTTTTATTGTGTGTTCATATATTGACACAAGGCTAGAATATTTTCGCCGATGTAATCAGCTGTTTATCAAGCGGCGAGTTTTAAAAGGTTTTGCGATTTTTAAAAGTATTTTTTCACTACCTGCGGTTTGCGTATATGGAGTTTTGCTAGGTTATGCTTTTGGGATTGGGCTTAATATAATTACAACATTATTACTTTTAGCCCTAACAGCAAATGTAGTAATGCTCATCACAATTTTACGAAAACGAAAAATCTATGCTGTTATAATACTTTTTTCATTGGTAGCGATTGGAGCAAGTTTTTTTATTAATTTTGTAGAAGTTTTAAATGCTAATAAAATTTTATTTTTAATTATTAGCATTTTTCTTTGTATTAGTATTTGGATTTTTTCTGATATTTTAATTTATCCTGATAACACAAAAGAATTAAAAATCACTTTCCAAGAAACTTTATCTTTTAGAAACCAAGTTTTTCGTTCTATTATTTTTGAATTTATATTTATTTTTCGGGTTAAGAAAAAACAATTACTAATGTCATTTGTTTTCTCACTCATTGTTTGCGCATTTATTTTAACTATATACTCACTTTTTTTACCCGAAAAAGCTAGTGCTAGTGACTGGGGAATCTTGTCTATGACAATTGGAACTCTATATGTTGGGTATGGTTCATTCGTAGTAATTTGGTCAATGTATTATCTAGATGAATTACGTCTAAAAAAGATTTCACTTAAAGCTGTTCTTTTAGGAAAGATGTTTTTTTTAACTTTTTACACAATAATAATATACTTTCTTACAGTTCCATTTATGCTACTTTTTAATATTATGGTTATTGAATATACAATTGTATTTATGGTTAATGCCTTTGTTTTTCCAGTTCTATCAATATATCTAGGAAGTGTAACAATGAAAAAAGAACATTTTAACACTGATCCTGTTAAGTATGGTGAAAGTGATATAATTAATAGACTAATAAACACTACATATTGTTATGGTATTGGTTGGGTACTATGGTTTCTTAATTTTATTATTCAAAAAAAAGACATTTTAATTATAACGATTTTTTTATCTATTATTTCGCTTTTAAGCTACAAATCGGTCATACAAACTTGCGAACGAATTATTCTTAAAAAGAGGAGACAATATGAGTCAACCAGTAATTGAAATTAAAAACTTAAAAAAATCTTTTCCACCATCATTTAATCTGGAAGTTGAAAGGTTAGACCTTTGTGAAGGCATGCTTTATTGCTTGCGTGGGATTAATGGTTCTGGGAAAACTACGCTGATAAATATTTTGCTTGACTTGACACTAGCCGATAGCGGCAAGATTTCAGTCTTTGGTGAGGACCATAAGTCCGACAAAGCTAAAAAACACATCTCGTCATTTTTAGACAAAGACCGCATTTTAGATTTCTTGACAGTAAAAGAATATTTTTATCTCGTAGGTAGTTCATATAACAAAACCAAAAATGAGGTGAATGAACAGTTTGAATGGCTTGATTCCTACTTTGGGCGAAACTATTTTGCCGAAAAAAAACTTATCAAGGATTATTCTGGTGGAAACAGGCAGTTGATTGCATTGATGGGAGCATTGATTGTCAATTCTCCTGTGGTGGTGTTAGATGAGCCATTGAACTTTTTGGACACCGAAACGGCTAGCAAATTTTGTGATTTGCTCAACGACTATATCGAGCGAACAAAGGCTTGCGTAATTTTTACATCAAATTCGGAGCAGTTTCACAGTCTTAAAGATATACACTTTATTGAAATAAAAGATGGGAGGATTGATTGATGGATGAGGTGATTTTTCTCTTGGTAGCTATTGGTTCCTTTGGTGCAGGCTTGTATATTTTTTTAACAAAACGCCAATTTGGTAAGATGGGACCATTGTATAATCGTATTGTTGGAATCGGTGGAATGATTATGGGGTTGATTATGTTTTTGACTTTTGTGTTTGTGCTGAATGGGTAGGTTCAGAACTAATCTGCTTTGTAAAAAAAATAAAATTTTTCCAAAAAAGTGCTTGACAAAAAATTAAAAATATGATATAATACACGCAACTACTATAATACACGCAACTACTATAATACACGCAACTACTATAATACACGCAACTACTATAATACACGCAACTACTATAATACACGCAACTACTATAATACACGCAACTACTATTTTGTTGATGTGTACTTTTTCAAAGTACTAGTGTCGAATAGTATGTGTTTTTCAGTTTTTGTTATCAGAGGATGTTTGATATGAAAAGTGTTGATTCTGTAGATGTAGATTTAGATGTCGGAACTGGATGCCTATACTTATGTGCATGTGGTGGCTCTGGTTCAGGTTCTAGTAGTTCAGCAGGGGGAAAAAGATAATGGGAACACATAAGCATTATGTATGTTTCCTATAAGATAATACATTTATTGTATAAACTACCTATCTGAAATTTTAATTTTAATCGATATAATTTTATCGTATTACGACAGTTGATTATATTGATCAATTCACTATACTATAGTTAACAGGGATTATTTATGAAAACTAAAAAAACATATAAAACTTTTTTTGTGATAATGACAGTAATAGCTGTTATTTCATCATTTTCTGCTTTAATTGTACCATTTTTAATTTCGTATTGGTCACGCTATGATATTGATATAGATTTTACTCGTCTTTTAATTTTGATCTCAATTTTGGTTGGTGCATTTCTTTTAAATGTTATCTTAATCTTTATACGAGAAAAGTTTGCTCGTAATTTTAATGTTCGTAATGCTTTGGAATATTTAAAAAAAGTTTTAGGTCTTAAATATGACACAATTCTAAAAGAAGGCTCTGTAAAGTTATTAGAGCGTTCAATTCAAATGGTCAATAATGTATATTCTTATATGACAGGTGATGCTGTATATATAATTTCAAATGCGATAACAGCTTTTGTTATATTAATATTTGTTTTCTTTGATAGTTATGTAATTGCACTTATACTGTTGTTTCTTTTACCAATAAATTACTTAGGTTTTGTGTTGATTAATAGTCGGCTATATGTAAAATCACAAACATTACAAGAAAATAGTGCAAAAAGTTTTCAAGAGTTGACTTCGGTTATTAGCCAAGTTGATTATCTAAAACAATGTAGTAATACTTCAAGCATCTATAAAAACTTAAAACCTAGTATTGAATCCTTATATGGTGCAATGGCAGAAGTGAATGCATTTGCACAAACTTCTTCTAATGGCATAACTGCTTTAAATTCTTTGTTACAAACCATTTGTTTAATTTTAGTTTCGTATAGATATTTACAAGGAAATGCAAATTCTTTTGCAATTATCATCTATACATTGTTGTTGCCACGATATTTTTCGTGCGTGAGTGCAATTACAAATATGAATTTACATAAAAATAATTTTAATGTTTCTAAAGAATTTTTTAAATTTTTAGAACAAGAGCAGGAGATAAGTTGTCAAGAATCTGTTCATATAAGCGCAGTTGATACGATAGAATTTAATATCAAAGATATTCCGTTAAATGACTCTGAGAAATCTTGTATAAAGCCTATTAGTATGGTCTTTAATAAAGGAGATATTGTGCAAGTCGCTGGAGAAAATGGTTCAGGAAAATCAAGCTTAATGAAACTTCTTGTTAAGTTTAGAGAATCAGATGGTATTAAGATAAATAATATACCACTTTCAAAAATATCTTATGAAAATATTAGAAATCTAGTAACATATATACCGCAAGTTTCATCGGTTGTTAATGGTACTTTGCGAGATAGTTTATTTTTGAATATTCCATATTCGAGTGAATTAGAAAAAAAATACGAAGCTCTACCATTGCTTCACTCTCTTTTAGCTACAAAAAATATGGATACTGAGATTTTAGATATGGGAGCAAATCTTTCAGGAGGTGAAAAACAACGCATTTCGTTAGCACGAGCTTTGTGTTCTCATTGTGATTGTTTAATTCTTGATGAGATAACCGCGAATATTGACATTGACAGTACCAAGGATATTTTGAATTCAGTTAAAGCTATGAGTGATAATATGATAGTGTTTATTATTACACACGATGATTTGCCTGCTGGCTATGCAAATAAAACTTTGGTGCTGAAAAAAGCAGATGGTTAATTGCGAAGGTGTTTAATAAACTTGTTATTGTTAGAACCTACAATCCGAAGCAATCTATGCAATGGATTGCTTCGCTGTCGCCCGGAATGATAGTGTAAGTTCGTCATTGCGAGGCTACCAAAAAACCTTATCCTCGTACAAGGATGTACGAGGTGGTAATGCGAGAATTAAAAACAAATCCTTGCACATTTTTAATTCTCGGCCATATTGAAAAAACAAGGACGTTTTTTCAATATGCAGCGACTGAAGCAATCTAATGTCTCAGCCCGTGTACCCAACCTCCCACCATTCTATCTTAGTACCATAGTCCAAAGAAAGTAAAAAAATTTTTCCAAAAAAGTGCTTGACATTTTTTTGAAAATATGCTATACTAAGCACAACTACTACTAAGCACAACTACTACTAAGCACAACTACTACTAAGAACAACTACTACTAAGCACAACTACTACTAAGCACAACTACTACTAAGCACAACTACTACAAAGCACAACT
>JAFTEH010000075.1 GCA_017453745.1 Spirochaetaceae bacterium | reverse complement strand
TTTTGCAAATCCGTGTGATAATTATTTTTTTTAATTGTCACACGGACTCGTTGCTACGCCCGTCGTCTAACCTGCCTACCGACAGGCTGGCGGCGACTACACATCACGGTTCACCAACAATACCTCACTTTAAAAAAGCGAGCCCGTTAGGGTGAGCAGCGTTAGCGAATCGTCCGTGTGATAATAGCTCGAGAGATTGCTTCGTCGCGTTCGCTCCTCGCAATGACGAGTAGTCCCTGCGTGCTACGTGCGCGAGATTACTTCCCCTGAAACAAGTTCAGGGTCGCAATGACGCGCATGGAACCTGCGCGCTGGAAACAACGAGACTACTTCGCTCGCTGTGCTCCCTCGCAATGACGGCGTTTAACCGTCATTGCGAACCTTGCCCAATAAGTGAGAAGGCAAGGTGAAGCAATCTCACATTGTTTTCAAGCGTAATACGATAGATTGCTTCGCTGGCTTACCCTTAGTTGCTAGGTAAGCTGCCTCGCAATGACGGCGTGATACAGAATCATGTGCTTATGAAACATTGATTTCCATACGAGTATGGGAAAAGGGGGTTTGACAAAAGGAGAGCGTTTATATACAATGCTTACATTCTTTTTTGAGAAACTGGATATGAATATCTTTGATATTATCGGACCTGTGATGATAGGCCCTTCAAGTTCGCATACGGCAGGTGCTGCTCGTATAGGTTATGTTGCGAGTAAACTTTTAGGCGAGTCTCCGGTGCATGCACACATTTTGCTCCATGGTTCATTTGCGAGTACAGGATTAGGACACGGTACAAATAGAGCCTTAGTAGCAGGTATTTTAGGTATGAAACCCGATGATGAGCGACTTCGGGATAGCTTAGAAATAGCACAAGAAATGCAACTTGAAGTTGTTTTTGAAAATGTGGAATTGGATAGTGCCCATCCAAATACAACTATTATAGAACTTACTGGTAAATCTGGTAAAAAAAAGGTTGTGGAAGGCGCTTCTATCGGGGGTGGCAATATTGAAATTGTGCGAATAGATGGGCATAATCTTTCTATTTCTGGACATTTTCCAACAATTATTGTTAGTCATGATGATATTCCTGGTAGTATTTCAAAAATTACTCGTATAGTAGGCGAGAGCGGTTATAACATTTTTCAGGTGCATGTAGGGCGTGATAAGCGTGGTGGTACTGCCATCATGTCCTTAGAATTGGACGGAAATTTTGTAAATTCTGAAGTAAAACAACATATCCTTGAGCTCTCTTGTGCTAAAGAAGTGACGCTTTTACAGCCATATTAGTGAGCGTATGCTGTCCTAGCTCCTTATGTGTGAGTGAGTGGAGATCGGGTATATAAGATGTACATGCCCTAAAATAATATGGCATTTTCATACTATAGGGAACCGCTAAAAATTTTAAAACCATGAGTTTTTAGAAGTACCCTATACAAAAGAAGGTGAGAATATGATAAGTAGTTTTGAACAACTATTAGAAATGACATCTAAACATAATTGTAGTATTTCTGAAATAGCTATTGAAGAGCAAGTGTCTGATTCTGAACAAAGTCGTGAAAGTATTGTAGAACAGATGAATAATACGCTTGATGTAATGCTACTGTCTATTGAAAGTGGTCGTATGAGCCAGCAAAAATCCACGAGTGGCTTGACAGGAGGAGATGCGTACAAGTTGCATAAGCGTATTAGCGAAGGAAAAGCAATTACGGGAAATATTATTTCTGAAGCAATTTGTATGGCTATAGCGGTTGCTGAAACAAATGCAAGTATGGGGCGTATCGTTGCTGCCCCAACTGCAGGCTCCTGTGGAATTATTCCTGGTGCACTGGGCTCCTTGATTAAAGAATGCGGAGTGAGCAAGGACACAGCAACTCGTGCATTATTTACAGCAGGGCAGATTGGTTTGATTATTGCAAATAACGCGAGTATTTCCGGTGCAGAAGGAGGCTGTCAAGCGGAATGTGGAACGGCTTCAGCTATGGCAGCCGCTGCTATCGTTGAAGCCCTTGGGGGTACCGCTGAAATGTGTATACATGCCGTCGCAATGAGCCTTAAATGTATTTTAGGTCTTGTCTGCGATCCTGTTGCGGGCTTAGTGGAAGTGCCCTGTATTAAGCGTAATGCATCTGGTGTAACACTCAGTTTCACTGCTGCTGAAATGGCGCTTGCAGGAATATGCTCAATGATACCAGCCGACGAAGTGGTGCAAGTAATGAAGCGTGTAGGTGATACCTTGCCAAAATCCTTGCGTGAAACTGCTGAGGGAGGACTTGCCGCAAGTGCTACCGGTAAACGATTACAGCACGATGTTTTTAAGAAATTAAGTTGCATGCATACCTGTGCTTGCAAAAAGTAAAAGTGCTAGATCAAATATTTTTTTACTATATTTTTACAAGCTACTGAAATGGTTTATAAGATTAACTTTGTGATGTTGCCTCTTGACTAAAAGCGAAAAATAGTTGACAATATAACCACTTAGCTATAATAACTAGGGAGGATTTTATGAAAAAACGATTTTGGGGATTTGTTTCGATTGCGATAGCATTCGGAATGATTTTTGCATCTTGTGCAACAAATAATGCTAGTGGACCAGTTAAACGCGAACTGGGGAAGGCTTACGAGCTCACTATTTTGCATTTGAACGACACACATGGGGCGGTTGTTGCTACAGATGGGAAAGGTGGACTTAGCTTTGTTGCTGATTGTATTAAAAAGGAAAAAGCTAAAGCTACAAATTCTTTAGTAGTGCATGCAGGCGATATAAATACAGGCTCGGCATTGTCAAATATGTTTAATGCGGAACCAGATATTAAAGCCTTTAATGCTATGGGTGTAGATGTTGCAACATTAGGTAACCATGAGTTTGATGGTACAATGGCAAAATTAAAAAAGCAAATTTCCCAATCAAAGTTTACATGGCTGTCTGCTAATATCAAAACGGCAAATGGTAAATATTTTACAAAACCGTATATTATTAAAAACTATGATGGGTTCCGCATTGCTGTTGTTGGTTTAACCACAAATAGAACACAGGTTATTGCAAGTCCCGATAAGAGTTTAGTATTTGCAGATGAAATTGAAACTGCTCGTGAAATGGTAAAGATAGTTCGTGAACAAGAACTCGCTGACATTGTTATTTTTGCGACACATATTGGTGATGTGGAAGAAGCTATCGGTCATGTTTCTTCTGTCAAGTTGGCTCAAAGCGTAGAAGGGATTGACCTTATTATTGACGGACATTCTCATAGTTACTTTGAAAAGCCACTTGTTGTAAATGGTTGCTATATTGTAAGTGCTAACGAATATGGAAAGTATGTTGGCAAAGGCGTTATGGAAATTGTTGACGGAAAGTTAAAATCATTTAACTGGGCTCCGATTGCTATAACTTCAGACAACTTTTCACCTGACCCACAAGTAGAAAAAATATTGGCACCATATATTGATAAAGCTAATAAGTCTTTAAAAGATGTTGTATTAAAGACAACTGCAGAATTTGAATTTGGAAACCGCTTGCCTCGCTATATTGAAACTGCGATTGGCGATTTTGTTGCAGATGCAGTGGTAGATTATGTAGAATCAACAGGTGTAAAACTTGACGGAGCATTTACAAATGGTGGAAATATACGCGCCCCCTTACCTAAGGGAAATGTTACCCGTGAAGATATTTTGACAGTATTGCCATTTGAAAATTATGTATATGTAATAAGCCTAAAAGGTGATGATGTTGAACGCTTGTTCCAATTCATTGCAAGTATTAAGCAAGGTAATGGTGGCTTTGCTCAGGTTTCAAAAGAAATTCGATACACAATTACCTATGACAAAAATGGTAATGGAAAGTTAAGTAATTTGACTATCGGGGGAAAGCCTATTGATAAAAATAAAACATATAGAATTGCAACTAATGACTATCTTGCAGGTGGTGGTGATGGCTATGAAATATTGAAAAAGTCTGTTGACACATACAATACTTCTATGCTGTTCAGCACCGTAGTTATTGACTATGCTGCTCGTTTAGGAAGTGGTGCAATTACTCCTATGACGGATGGTCGTATTACTGTAATTGGTGGAACGCTTCCAGAATAATAGCAAACTTGCTGTATTATATGTGCGTTCTCATTTCATTGCGAACGCACACTTTTGGTTTGATAATTTCACCAGATAATAAAAGGGAAAGATGCGATGCATTGCTACTCATTGATGCTCTGTCTTTCCCTTTTTTATTGGATACAATATTACTTGGAGCACATCTAAAAGAGTAACTGAACAGCGCACTGACATGTTCCGTTTTGGAAGTTTGTTTTGTATACCTTTTAGATACTTTTTCCAAAGGCACACCTCGCCCACTGACTTTGCTTTCTTTTGTCTTGACACAGATATTTTATTTTCATATAATGTCAACTGAAATTATATTCTAAATTTATTCACACTAGGTTTTTATGCAAAAAAAGTATTTTGGTGATCCTCATTTTTATAGGAATGTTATTTTAATTGCGCTTCCTGTGATGGCTCAAATGTTTGTTTCAACCTTTGTTTCATTGATTGACAATTTTATGGTTGCACAACTTGGCGATATAAAAATGAGCGGAGTAAATATTTCTAACCAGATTTTTTTTATAGTGCAGGTTGCTACAACTTCACTCGCTACAGCAGGTGGTATTTTTTTATCGCAATTTAGAGGCGCTCGCTCAAAGGCAGGTATGCAGCAAGCTTTTCGTTTTAAGTTGTTTATGCTTGTGCTCGTTGCGATTATAGCGATGCTGGTGATTTTTTTATTTAAAGAATCCTTGCTTTTTGGGATGGTTCTCAAAAACTCTAATGCAAATGAAATTGTTCCATACGGGATTACCTATTTAGAAATTGTTCTTTTAAGTTTTATACCCTTTGCTTGTTCTATTTCATTTTCCACTTCGTTGCGTGAAACAGGCTTTCCAAAACTTCCATTTATTATTACAACCATCGCTGCATTGATAAACGCTTTTTTAAACTATTGTTTAATCTATGGACATTTTGGTGCCCCTCGCTTAGAAGTTGCTGGTGCAGCATATGCGACATTGATTGCGCGTATTGTTGAAATGTTTTTGTTTATTTTGGTTTCGCGTAACAAAGACTTTTATGTTCGCATAACAGAATTATGTAAAATTGATTTTTCGATTTTTAAACAAATAATTAAAAAATCTTTTTGGCTTTTATTTTCGGATCTAGTATGGGCATTTACAGAAATTTTTATCAATGCTGTGTATAATGGACTGGGTGGTTCAGAAGTTGTTTCTGGAATGTCTGCTGGTTGGACTATTTGCGATTTGTTTTTTTTGACACATGTTGGTTTAGGAACTGCAATCACCGTAATAGTTGGTGGCTTGCTTGGGCAAAACAAACTAGAAGAAGCTAAACAAAATGCAACATGGTTTCGAACACTATCTATAATTGTTGGTGTGTCTATCGGTATTATCGAAGCTCTTTCCAGTTTTGTAATTGTTCCGCTCGTGTTTGGGCAACTGAGTAACGAAGCACAGAGAGTTGCATTGCATTTAATATGTGTGGTTGCCGTATATTTCCCTGTGTGGAGTTTGACTAATGCACAGTATTCTATTTTACTTGCTGGCGGAGATTCTTTTACCATGTCTATTATCGAAACGAGTATAAATGTTTTGATTTGTTTGCCTGCTGTATTTTTACTTACAAAGTATACATCGGTCGGTCCTGTTGCGCTCTATGCACTCATAAAGATTGCTTCTATAATAAAACCGATTATTACACATTTTGCTATTAAAAAAGGTAAGTGGGTGAAAAACCTTACATAAGAGAAAGTCTAAAAAGTTTTCATAAAACTGATGTTTTAGAACTGTCTATAACTTTATTGTGGTGTTATAAGGTTTTGGTTTTTGTGCCGAGCTCAAAAGTTTAGATAGATTTTGGAGATAAAAAAGATACGACAAGAGAAAAAAATACAAATGCCCATTTAATTATACGGTTTTCAGCTATTTAAAATAACTAATTTTTTATTTATAAACTAATATATACTAGTTTGCTAAGAATGTATCTCGTACAACAAATCTTTACACAGAAAATGTAAAAAAATTTGTATAATTTGACATTATTTTATTTTTCTTTATACTGACTGTATATCTTTTTTAGAGGACTTGACATGAAAAAAGTCAAAGACAAGTTTGTTGGCAGTACAACAATGGGCTCAAATGCATGCAAAGGTAGTAATGCATGCCCTGCTGGTGAAATCACACCTGCTCACTAAACATTATATGCGTGTATATACAATCATATAACAAGCGAGGTGGGGAAAAATGTTAAAAAATCAAATATTATCTGAAGTATTACTATTTGACGACCTAACTATTGACTTACTGCATAGCGATATTTCGGAAATATCTGAGCGATTTTTAGAGAAGTTTTCCGAACTAATAGAACAAAAAATTATTTTAAAAGGATAAGTTTTATGAAAAATTATAAAAAATTACATGCCAAAGTTATTTTCTTATCAATACCTTCCATAATACTCGGAGCCATTACACCATTTGTATTAACTAAAATAGTCAATCTTATCACAGAGCAAAAATCTACCGCACTTATACAGTATTTTTTATTGTTTGCATGTTTACTTATCTTAACCAAATGCTTTGATTTATTGTTTAATTATCACTTTAATACACTTGACCATATTGTAGCCAACACTGAACGCAAAACTATTATTGACAAAATTATCAATTCAAAACCGAATAATACCTTTGCTTATTTTTCGAGCGAAAAGATCATTAATAGAACAATGAATGAAGTATATTCGTTAGGTACATTACACGGAATAGCCCCTGTGATGATTATTATTAACATAATAATGTTTATAGTTGCACTCATCGTTTTAGCCATTCTTAATTTTAGGCTTCTTATTTTTACTTGTCTTGTTATTCCACTTATATATATTTTAGGAAATTTACTAAAAAAAAGAATTACGAGAGTTTCCGAACTTGAAGTTAAATCGTATGAAAAAGTACTCATGCATCTTGGAGAAACTATCAAGGGCTTAAACGATATTAAGATATTTAAGGTACATAAAAATACACAAGCGAAAATGCATAAGCTCTGTGATGAGTTTTTGGTTTCATCAAAAAAGTTACTATTTATAAATCGCGTTTACCAAGATGTCCAATCAATTTTGTTTTCGCTTTTACCAGTTTTGGCTTTACTGCTGGGTTTTTACTTGACAAGCATCGGTAAAGGAACGCTCGCTACGACCTTGTCTTTTTATATGTATGTTTCATATTTTATCGAACCTGTTACCAATTTGTCTAATGCACGCATGATGATTTTTAACTCAAAACGAAAAGCCGAACTAGTAGAAGAACTAAAAGCAGAAATCGACATGAGTGTAGGCGGAACTGAATTGTTAGATAAAATAAATCAACTTAAAGCCACACACCTCTGTATTGACTTTGAAAAAGTAAAACTTGATACTACGCTTGATATTAGAATTGATGCACCGGGGCTCTATGGACTTTCCGCAGATTCTGGAAGTGGTAAAAGCACACTTTTAAAAATAATAAGTGGCTTATTATATTCTTCGGAATCTGAAATCTCACTTTCTGGGCAGGATGTGCGAACTATTTCTCCTGAGAGTTTAATTGACAAAACCTGTTATCTTTCAAGTGATTCTTTTGTTTTTGAAGGCTCGATTTTGGATACTGTTGAATTATCTAACGCACTACAGTTAAATACTGAAGCGCTTTCTTGGTTATTTGACAAATCAGAAAATATGAGCCAGAGTACTTTTATCGAATCGGAAGGAGCGAATATTTCGCTTGGTCAAAAACAGCGGCTCATTATTTTGCGCCTTATGTCACTTATCAATAAACCAGACTTAATTATTTTAGATGAAGCTCTTTCTGGAGTTGATGAAGAACGCGAAGCGGAAATATTAAAAAAACTAAAACTACATTTTAGTGAGTCAATTATTATTATAGTAACCCATAGGACAAGTACTTTTAGTTTTTGCGATAAAGTGTTTGAGCTTTAAGAAGGTTAAAAACGCAAAACCTTGATGCCTTTTATGTTTTATCTAAATGTAATGCTCGCGCCTAAATAAATTGCTTGTTTTTGTACATCTATATATAGCATATTTACCCATAAATTCGGGGAAAGGAGCGTTTTCCTATTTTTTTGTTCTTGACTTTTTTCTATCTTCTTAGTACTATTTTGTCAATGGTAACTGAAGATTTTTATGTGTATGGCATGTCATGTGCTGCCTGCTCGTCACATGTCGAAAAAGCGGTTTCTGCTCTGGAAGGAGTAGAAGCATGCACTGTCAATTTGCTAACAAATTCTATGAAAGTGACATTCGATACTGAAATACTTTCGACAATGGATATTGAAAAGGCTGTACAGGATTCGGGGTACAGTGCACGCATAAAGTCAAAATCATCACAGCAAACTGTGAGAGAAAACAATTTTACAAATTCAGAATTAGACCATTTAAAATTGCGCTTACTAGTATCGTTGGTATTTGCCGTGCCTCTTTTTTTAATTTCGATGTTACCGATGTTTAACATATATAGGTTCCCCATCATCAATGAAACGCATCCACTTATTTTTTCTTTTACTCAATTTTTATTGCTTTTACCTGTCTTAGGTATTAATTATGAAATTTTTACTACAGGTTTTAAAGCCTTACTTATGCGTTCACCTAATATGAATTCACTGGTTGCGATTGGGTCGAGTTCTTCTGTCATGTATGGGCTTACCATATTATTTAAAATATTATTTTCGTTTGAAAATGGAGAAACCCATATTTCACATCATTTGCTTCATAGTCTGTACTTTGAATCGGCATCTACGATTTTAACATTTGTCACATTAGGAAAATTTTTAGAAGCTAAGGCAAAGGGGAAAACATCTGAAGCAGTGAATAAACTTTTGAACCTTGTTGCACAAACGGCAACTGTTATACGAAATGAGGTAATGATTGAAGTTCCAATTGACAGTATTGTGGTTGACGATATAGTATTTTTACACCCAGGTGAAAGTCTTCCTGTTGATGGAATAGTCGTTGATGGAATTTCCGATATTGACACTTCTCCAATCACTGGTGAAAGTCAACCTAAACTTGCAGAAGTTGGAACATCGCTTATCAGTGGTTCAATTAACTTGACAGGAAGTTTGAAAGTGCGAGCAACTAAGGTTGGAGCTGAAACGACACTATCCCAGATTATAAAGATGGTTGAAAATGCTACGAGTTCAAAACCTAAAATTGCAAAACTGGCAGATAGAGTAAGTTTATATTTTGTACCAATAATCATTCTCATTGCTGTTGCGACATTTGTACTTGATATTATTTTTGGACTTCCTTTTGCTGATTCATTTTCAAATGCTGTTTCGGTTTTGGTGGTTGCTTGCCCCTGTGCGTTAGGGCTTGCAACGCCAACTGCTATTATGGTGTCTGTTGGACGGGCTGCAAGTCTTGGTATTTTGGTAAAGGATTCCGCTGCTATTGAAAATGCAAGTCGCATAAATACGATTGTGTTTGACAAAACAGGAACATTGACAACCGGTGTTCTAAAAATTGACAAGTGTACTTTGCTATCTGATGTGCTTGATGAAGATACCTTGTTGCGAATTGCTGGTGGTTTGGAATTACATTCTGAACATCCGACGGCAAAAGCAATTATTTCTGAAATGAAGTTGCGAAATCTTGAGCCTGTTCATTTTGACAAGTTTAAAAATATTTTAGGTATGGGAGTAAGCGGAGTTCTCAAAAATGATTTTGCGAAACTACTATCCAAAGATAATAACGAAGTTGAAATTTTTATTGGTAATGAACGACTTGTGCGAGAGCAGGGGCTTGAACTACCAGAAACTGATGAAGTAAAAAATAAACTGTTTGTCATGACATCTGATACTATACTCGGGATATTTTTTACTTCAGATACACTTAAAACTTCTAGTGCGATGGTGATTGATAAAATAAAACAACTGAAGATTAAAACTTGCATGCTCACAGGTGACATTGAACTTATTGCAAAAAAAATTGCGGCATACTTAAACCTTGATGATTACCGAGCCCAACTATTACCTGGTGAAAAGGTCGATGCAATAACAGCATTGCGTGATGCAAATACAAGTATTGGTTTTGTTGGTGATGGTATAAATGATTCACCAGCGCTTGCTCAGGCAGATGTTGGAATTGCTATTGGTTCTGGAACTGATATTGCAATAGAAGCAAGTGATGCTGTTCTTATAACTGACAACCTTTTACGGCTGGTTGATTTTTTGAAGCTAAGCAAGTATACTATGCGCATTATAAAACAGAATCTATTTTGGGCATGCATTTATAATGTATTATGCGTTCCTATTGCTGCAGGATTTTTGAGTCCATTAGGTATATCGATGAACCCAAGTTTCGCTGCATTCGCTATGAGTTTGAGTTCAGTTACCGTTACACTTAATGCCTTGCGCTTACGATTTTTTGCTGCTGAAAAAAGTGTAGCTACACTACAAACATGCGATGAGCCTATATGTGAAAAAAATATACATGAACAAAATAAAAATACTAAGTCGATTGCTACGGTAATCAAAGGAGAAATTATGATACAAACAATATTACATGTTGACGGAATGTCTTGTGGACATTGTAAAATGCGTGTGGAAAAAGCCTTGTCGTCTATTGATGGTGTAACGGCTTCTGTTAATCTTGAAGATAAATCGGTAAGTATCGAGCATCCGGAAACTGTTTCATCTGATATGCTTACCTCCGCTATTGAAGATGCTGGGTATACTGTTATCGCATAGTTGTCTTGTGATAGATTATACACTTATCAAGTGATACTATCTTTCGTTTTTGGCATATACTTATTTTTTTAATAGGTGGTTTCTAAAAGCGTATTTATCATTTGTTTTTAGATTTCCGGTAGTGTTTTGCTGGCTTGAATAAGTATGTTATTTTGCTATAATCTATATTTGTTATGAGTGGTGAAAAATATGGCTTTTTTTATATGAAAACTGGTGCCGGGCACTATTCGGGTGCGAAGTCGATTGCTGAAAAGGTAAAAGCGCTCAATCCTGATATTGACTGTGTTATGTGCGATGGCTTGGAAGGGGTGTCTTTTTTGACTAAACTATGGTTGGAAATTGGATATTCGGCTAGTATAAATTATCTTCCTGCAGCATATCTTTTATTTTATCATACAACTTATTTTAGATTTGTTCAAACGCTTCTACTAAAAATACTTTCACCATCTAATTCAATATTGATGCGAAAAAAAATTAGAAAAGAAAAATTTACTAAAATAATCTCTACGCATGAAATTTTAACTCCCGAATTAGTTCGAATATGCAAAGAATTGCGGTTGGATATTCCTGTTGTTGAAATTGTTATGGATCCTTTTACAGCGCATCCGATTTGGTTTTATGAAAAAAATACAGATGTAGTTGTTTTTTCTAAGTATTTGAAAAATGTTGCAATACAGAAACACAAGGTAGCGCCTGAAAAAGTTTTTTTAGCGTCGCCTATCTTTTCTGAAAAATTTAGTGATACTCTCAGTATAGAAAAAAAACAAGAAGTGAAGTCGCGTTTATCAATCCCCTTAGATGAAAAAATTGTTTTAATTGCAGGTGGCGGCGATGGACTTAAAAATGCGCACGAAATAGTAAAGTATTTTTTAGATATGAAAATTGATGCCTATATCATAGTGGTATGTGGAAAAAACAAAGAATTGTTAAAAAAAATTGAAGCAACTGTTCGTAAATATAATCGACCTAAAATATTAGTTTTTGGTTTTGTGAATATTATGTATGAATTGATGCAAATAAGCGATTGTATAATTACGAAGGGTGGTCCTGGTATTATTATGGAAGCCTTGTCATCACAAAAGCCTTTGATTATTTCTTCATTTGTTCGTTATCAAGAATGGGGAAATCTTTTTTTTGTAAAGCAAAATAATTGTGGCTGGTACTTAAAAAAAGTAAACGATATTTATAAAAAAGTGCTTGAAGTTTTAAAAGGAGAAAAAAAAATAAATGTTGATATTAAAAATGGAATTGCAGATGTCGCAAATTTTATTATGAATATTAGTTAGTGAGATTTTTATACCTAAACTACAACCGACAGGTTTGTTACATCAAAGTGCTTATTAACTGTGCGTTCTCATTTCATTGCGAACGCACAGTTTTTATAAGTTCAGACTAGATTTTTATCTGACAGCTAGTGGGTTTCGGTTTTTATTATTTCCGAAACTGAACTCGCGAGACCAGCAATGCTTTGGATATTCGATGGTATGATTATCTTTGTTGCATTACCATCACTTGCTTTTTCAAATGCTTCCAAACTCCGTAGCTGGATAACAGCAGAATCAATATTTGCTTCTCGCAACATTTTCAAGCCTTCAGCTTTTGCGCGCTGTACTTCAAGAATCGCTTCTGCCTCACCACGCGCTCTTTGGATTGCTGCTTCTTTTTCTGCTTCTGCTTCCAAAATCATTGATTGTTTTTTACCTTCTGCAACTAAAACAGCACTTTGTTTTTGTCCTTCGGCTATAAGAATTGCTTCACGGCGTTCGCGTTCAGCACGCATTTGTTTTTCCATTGCTTCTTTGATAGCGCCTGGCGGCATAATATTTTTAACTTCAACGCGATTTACTTTTATACCCCATGGGTCTGTCGCTTCATCAAGAATACTACGCATTTTTGTGTTAATCACATCACGACTTGTGAGTGTTTCATCTAATTCAAGATCACCGATAATATTTCGCAATGTGGTTGCACTTAAATTTTCCAGTGCACTTATTGGCTTATCAACCCCATAAGTATATAATTTCGCATCAGTAATTTGAAAATACACAACAGTATCAATCATCATCGTAACATTATCCTTTGTGATGACAGGTTGTGGTGGAAAATCTAACACTTGTTCTTTCAGCGAAATTCTGCGTAAAACCTTGTCAATAAATGGTATCTTAACATGTAATCCAACTTCCCAAGTGGATGAATATGCTCCCAATCGTTCTACGACATTTGCATAAGACTGAGGAACAATACGAATATTACTGATAATCAAAACAAGAATTATCAAAATTAAAATTGCTAATATAGGCATATAGCACTCCTCCGTATGAAAATTAGTACATAATTGTATAATAAAAATAAAATATAGTCAAGATAAAACTATTTACAGTATCAGCAGCATGAAAATTAATTTTGCTAAAATCGTGGTATTTAGGGAACCTCTAAAACTCATCAAGATGCGCATTATCCTGTCACAGTTTTAAAAGTACCCTTTAGTCTGTTGTTGCGCTATCGTGTGAGGGGTGCCTTCTGCCAGTGGGGCAAAACATCTTGTTGTGTGAGATTCTTTGCCTGTCGCATGACAGGCAAAGAATGCCCTGAATATCTGTCATGTTAAGCCATAGCCTGACAGTCTCGCTTGTGGCAGGGAAGCGCCATGCAAGGTAAAACAGTTCGAGATGTATGAGAGCCTTTGCAGTCCTACGATTAAGTACACAAAAGATTGATTCGTACGACTTGCCAGTGTTTACTAAGCAAGTCGCCACTCACAATGACTCACAAAACAAGAGAAATCATTATAAAGAATTTTCAGTTGTAATTATGCTAAACTGATTTTTAACTAAACTAGTATCATCTAAATATTCTTTATTAGCGATGACAGTAGCAACCGCTTTTCTCGTATCCTCAAGTAGCATTTTCGCAAATTCTTTTAAATCATCGATTGTTGTTTTTGTTAAACCTTTCAGTTCTTCTTGCTTTGCCGTTGCAGGTTTTCCATTTAGTATTCGTAGAAAGTCTGAATAACTTTTACTATATGGGGATTTTGGAATAACGGCAGAGCCATAGGCCCCTACAATTAATTTTTCCATATCCGAAACAGAAACATCTTTTTCTAGAATTGAATGTAGTATCTTTTCTATTTCGCAGAGCGAGTTTAATGGATTTGGATCCCGATATGTTACAAATGAAAAAATGTCAACAGAATCCATCAATACAGCCCATGCTCCATAAGCACCTCCAATCATTCTTATTTGTTCCCACAAAAGTCCACTAGAAAGCCAGTTTTTAAATACAGAAAGTTTTCCATGTCGTTCGCATTCATAGGGTAAAAATGTAAATGAAAATGCCGAATGCCCAACTTGTAGCTGCGCAGGAAGGAGTTGTAACTTTTTAGTAACATTTTTGTCAAGTGCAAACATATTATGACGAGTAACTTCTTTTTTTTCTGTTAGTGGCACAAAATGTGTTAGGTTTTTTTCTAAACAGTTTTGCATTTTCTTTAAGTCTGTATCATCACCCGTCAGATGTAAAAGTAAACCATTTTTCAGGATCTCATTATGTATTGTTTTTAATGTATGAGATATTTCAGTTAAAAAGTTTTTATCATCATCAATTTGTTTAATTAAGTTTTTTATAAAATCAAATTGCGTTATACCGATTAATCGTTCGGAGTGAGATAAATCATCATTTAATGTAGCAAGCGAACGAGATAAAACAAATCTATCGCCACCTGTTGCTGCAATATTTTCATACGAAGTCTTTAACTGTTTTAATATATCATGTAGTCTATCAGTATCATTGAATGAAATATTGTGTAACAAATTAGTTATAAATTGCACCCCTTCTTCCATAAATCGTTGCAATACTTTTGTGCCAATGATAATCCATTCACGCTTTTTCAAATATTCTTTTTTAATAACTGTTTGTTTATCCAGATCAGTAAAATTATCGAAAGTAGAACAAGTAACAATTCTGGTAGTTAAAGAACCCAGTATTCTGGATTGCTCATTGAGAACCTCATCCCATCTTTTGTCAGTAGTACCCATTTGAATGATACATTCAGAATATAAATTAAGATATTCATACTGATTATCTGGAATTGAGTCGAAGGGAATTGCAATATTGATATATGTTATACCATTTGTATTTTGTTGATACATGATAGCAGGTATATTTGCAATGTGTGTAAAAGTTTTTTCGGGTATATCATTAATTGCTGGCAAATTTTTAGGGGATAGGTGAGGGATGAGATCTCGTACGGACTCATCATCACCTGTTAATTTTGCCTTTTCATCTTCCTCTCTCTTTTTCTGTAAATCTTTTTTTTCTTGTTCGGAAAGTTGTTCTGCAAATTTCTGTATTCGGTTGTCGATAGTTTTTTTCAAATCATCAGAAAATGTTTTATCTGGTGTAATAACTGCAATACAACGATGTGTATTATCTAAAAATCGCTTTCGTATTTCTTTTTGGATATATTTTGAGTCAGATAGAATTTCAGTTCGTAATTTTTCAAATATGGAAATATAGTTCATTGCATCAAATGGAGAGCGCCCATACATCCAAGATGAATAAACTTTTTCAGTGAGAATCATAGCAAAGGGTGCGCGTTCACCGTATGAACGAACAATTTCTTTATTTTCAAATTCTAGTTGGTTTAATGCAGTTTCAATTTTTTCACTACTTATATCTGAATTTGCAATTTTTTCTAATGTTTCGTAAATAAGTTTTTCAACTGTTTCTTCTTCTCCTTTTTTGATTTTAGATACGCCGAAGTTGAAGAGTGTATCTCTGTGGCTATCATCAATACCGCTCCATTGAAAGATTTCGCCCAGTTTCGATTCCAAAATCGGTTTCGATAGCTCAGCCCCATCAGTTCCAATTAAAATAGAAGCAATAATCTTATTTAAAAGAAGTTCTTTTGTGTTACTTGTATCCCCAACTGCCCACAAACTGATAAGTGTTTTTAAATTGTCATCTTCATTTGCGGGAGGTGCTGTTAGTAAAAATTTTTTTGGGGAACTAAATTTTTTTCCACTTTCAATAATTGATGGGCGTGGAGCTGGTTCAAAAAATTTTAAAAAATGTTCATCGATAAAATCCATCTGCTTTTCTGTTGGAATATTTCCCACTAAAAATAAACGACAATTTACAGGATGATAAAATTGTTTATGAAAATTTTTAAATTGTTCATATGTCAAGTCTGGAATGTATCGTGGGTCACCTCCAGAATCATGCTCATATATAGTGTCTTTGAAAAAGGAGCGCAACACAGCATCGTAAGCGACTCCATTAAAATTAGAATAATTAGCGAGCATTTCATTAAAAACGACACCTTGTATCGAAACTTCTCCATGTTCATCTACTTCAAATCTATGTCCCTCTTGCTCAAATGACCGTTTATCTAAGTTTGGAAAAAAAACAGCATCGCCATAAACACGCATTACCGTAAAATATTCTTCTTCGATGATTGAACTAGATGGATATATTGTTTTATCAGGGAATGTCATTGCATTTAAAAAAGTAGTAATGTTTTGTCGCATGACAGTTAAAAAGGGATCTTTAAGATTAAAGTACTTAGAGCCACAAAGTACGGTATGTTCTATTATATGTGGAACGCCAGTCGAATTTTCTTGTGGGGTTGCGAATCCAAATGAAAACCAATTTTCAGAATCATCATTCAAAAGATGGAAAAGTTGAAGACCTGTCTTTTTATGTTCAGCAAAAATTCCAGTTGCATGTAATTCAGGAATCTCTCTCTGCTCAATAATTTTAAATGCATCAGTTGCCATTATGTCACCTCAATTATTATATGTTAATAGATATATCAGTATAAATGAAAAAAAATAAATGTCAAGGTATGTCGTTTTTTATATGGTGGTACATGGTATCTATTATGATATGTTTTAAAAATTGCCGAACCTAATACAAAGCAGTGTAGTATCTAGGCCTCCTTAAAAAAGGCTATCTAAGTTAGTTATAGATAGCCTTTGTATATTTTATATAGTGTCAGTTTATCGCTCAATTAAATTTGCTAAATCTTGTGCGGTAAATGAAAGTTGTTTTGCAACTTCATTCGCTTCACCAGATATTCCAAATTCATCTAACGAAAAACAATCGCGTCTATCTTTACACCAATGTTCCCAACCTTGTCTTGAGCCTGCTTCGCATGTTATTATTCTACGCTCGCTAATTGGACCATTAAGAAGTTTTTCAATCTGCTCTTTACTCTGTTTTTCAAAAAGTTCCTTGCATGTTACTGAAATTATTTGTACCTGTTTTGTTTTGCATAGAGAGAGACTGTCAAGTGCAAGAGAAACTTCTGACCCAGTCGCTAGGATAGTTACATCAATTTTCCCAGCAGGCTGATGAACTACATATCCTCCATTACAAAAATTGGTTTTCCAATTTGTATCATGCTTTTGTATAACAGGTAGATTTTGCCTACTTAAAATTAAACATACAGGAGTTTCTTTTGAGCGTAATGCAAATTTCCATGCTTCTTGTGTTTCTTCTGCATCAGCAGGACGCAATACAAAACAGTTGGGTGTTGCGCGTAACCCTGCAAGCATTTCCACAGGTTGATGAGTAGGCCCATCTTCACCAACATAAAAACTATCGTGGCTAAAAATATAAACAACAGGAGTTTTCATTAATGCGGAAAGACGAAGAGCAGGTTTTAAGTAATCTGAAAAGCATAGAAATGTTGCACAAAAAGGTATAAATGGTTTATGTAATTTTATTCCATTACATATTGCAGCCATCGCAAATTCTCTTATACCAAAGTGTATACTTCTACCAGAATAGTTTTCAGATGAAAAGTATGTTTCATTTTCAAGTTTGGTACAATTTGAACCTTCCAAATCTGCTGAACCACCAACTAATTGAGGAAGTGCAAGAGCAAGTGGACTGAGTGTTTTTCCTGAAGCGGAGCGTGTTGAAATTGAATCACCCACAGAATAAACTGGTAGATGTATGTTTTCAATTCGAGCATTTAGTGTTTCAGCATCTTCATCAAATAAAAGTTTTAGTTCTGCATACTTTTCTGGTTCTTTTATTTCATACTGTTTTAAAAGTTCATTCCAATCTGCTTCAGTTTTTGTAAAGTCAATTTGTTTTTTGTTAAAGTATGAATATGCAAGTTCATCAACATAAAAATATTTTTCAGGATCAAGCCCAAGTTCTTGTTTGGCTTTTGTACAACCTTCCTTTCCGAGAACAGAACCATGTGCTTTTGATGTTCCTTGTACAGTTGGGGCGCCTTTTCCAATAATAGAGTTTAAAATAATCAGAGATGGTTTATTTTGTGCTTTAGCTTTTTCAACTGCTTTTTCTATATTTTCATATTCATACATTGAAGTTTCTTGTACATACCATCCGTATGACTCATATCTTTTTTGTATATCATCAGTAAAAGTAATATTGATAGAGCCATCAATGGTGATTTGATTTTTATCATAAAAAACAATCAAGTTGTTGAGTTTGTTATTTCCTGCAAAACTACAAGCCTCATTCGATATGCCTTCCATTAAACAACCTTCACCAACAAGAGCATAAATATAATGCGAAAAAAGTTTTATTTCATTTGTGTTGAATTTTGCTTCAAGCATTTTTTCTGCTACAGCCATTCCTGTAGCCATTGCTATGCCCTGTCCAAGTGGACCAGTCGTGGCTTCTACACCAGGTGTATGTCCGTATTCAGGATGTCCCGGACATTTTGAACTAGGTGTACGAAAGTTTTTTATTTCGTCAAGTGAAATATCATATCCTGCGATATGCAAAATAGAGTATAGTAGCATAGACCCATGTCCTGCTGATAAAACAAAACGGTCACGGTCAATCCAATTAGGATTCTTTGGGTTGTGCCGTAAAATTTTTGCATACAAAACTGTCGCCAATTCTGCCGCACCAAGTGGTAAACCAGGATGTCCTGACTTAGCTTTTTCAATCGCATCAATACTGAGCGACCGAATCGATTTTGATATTGCATCAAACTCTTTCATAATAATGCTCCTCATCATTTAATATTTTTTATCTGTATTTCTATAGATGTACGAATAGAATTAAAAACATCATTCATATCCGAAATTGTATTATAAAATTCATGTGCATAGTTTATAGTATTTGGATATGTAGCATAAAACTTCATAAGTATAATACTACGCGCCAATAGTTGGTTTAGCATAATTCCTGCTTGGTTATTAAAACTTGATGGTATAAAGTTTTGCTGTATTAAATTATTGACACAACCAACAATATCTAAAAAAAATGAAATGACAATATTTTTTAGTTTTCGTGTTTCAGGTTTCTCTTTAAATGGATTATATGAGGCTTCAATATTTTTTTTTCGTGAATCGATAATTTTTTTAAGACGCTCAATATCATAGATAGATATTCCACTATCAAGATTTAGTTTTTTTATAATAGTTGATATAAGTTGCGATGAGCTAAAATTATTTTGTGAAAAATCATCTGCAAAGAATTTTTCAATTATGAAATCAATAATTTCTATGTTTAGTGGAAGATGAAGTTTATACTTAAAAAAAAGTGTATATTCATCATCAGCATCATCGTTAAGAATTATATTCCACTTTGAAGTAATGGGTAATGGTGTATCAGTGGGCCATAAAATAGAATTAAATCCATAAGATATACATGATATTGTGCTTGAATTTTTTATAAGTTCTTCAATAGAAAGTTGGTATTTCCCAAATAGATTTCGATATTCTTGATAGAACAGATGTAGTAAAACGCATGTTGGGTTTGCATATCGTTGTAACTTATGAGTAAGTTCTACAATCTTTTCATCAAAAAGAGTTTGTATGATAGTATTTTTTTTTTCATCTGTGGTTTTATATTTTTGTTTTTTTATATCAATTTGATATTCACTTTGATGCCTAAATTGAAAAATGATTTTATCCCCTGGACAAACATCTAATTGTGTATATATTTTTTTCATATCGAGGACTAATATTTTAAAAGGAGTATCCATAGAAAAATTATTTACTTGATTTATATTATCGAAATGTTGATTTATAATTTCAGTAAGTGCTTCATTTTCATTCATGAGAAAATAATATGATATTATTTGTCCAAGTGGTAGAGAAAAAAAATATTGATGGCATTCATTATTATCAAAAAAGAACATTAAGTACTTATCTTGATTGTCAATATCTAAAAACCATTGGAAGCGGGAACCAGGTATCAGAATATTGTTTTTTATTTCGAAATCTGTAGGTTGAATGACAAATGATTTTTTTTCTAAAAAAAAGCGCTTTGGTATAAGTTCTAAATTTATATCAGGATATCCAGAGAATATTGTTTTCTCTAACATAGTAGAATTTTTGACTACTATAAAATTTCGTTTCAGTAAATAGTCAAATGCAATCGCGACATGCTCATTTGTTTTTTTTATTCCAAAAGTATCGCAAAATTGACCAAGTGAAAATGGTTTAGATAAATGGTCAGTAAGTGTATTACTGAAAAATGTATCCCAATCCATAGATCTATATAGTACACAAAATGTTAATTTAATCAAGTATCATTTGATTATCAAACATTCACTTTTTTTTATCCATCCTATCTTTTTATCTATTTTTATTGACACCCAATACTCAGTTTCTCCATTTATTGTTGCCAATCTTCCAGCATCTACAAAATCAAGTATATCTGATTTTTCATCTGGAATTTGTCGCAAGGCGGTTTGTTGATATGGAAATATTATAATTTTTGTGCGTAGTGTGGCATTACTGATAATCAAGGATGTAATAATCAGCAAAATTCCAATGCAGATGCTTATGAGTTGAATAACTTTATATTTTTTTGTCAAGAATATAAATAATAGAATTAATGTTATAAGCATGACATTGAAAATTATAATGTATCTTTTAGGAAAGAAAAAAACTATATGCCCATCATTATATTGTTTTTCAAGTTTTAAAAGACTAATATATTCCTTGATTGAAAACTGATTGGATAACTGTGATGCAAGTTCATGCATTTTAATGATTTGTGTCATTTGCGCTTTATCAGTTATCTGTAGATGCTCAGTTAAAATATTAGATTCTATTTTTTTTTCTTGATTATCTATCTGACTATCTATATCTATGAGTTCATTGGATGATAGCATAAACTCTTGAGCATCAATACTAATTTCTTTTGAAGTATTCATTTTATCAGTATAGATTATTTTAACTTCAGGCAGAGATATGGTATCAAAAAAAAGCATTTGCGCTTCAATGCTTAAAATATATGATAAAAAGTCTTTAGTATACATTTGATTATTTGTTTTTGTAATTATAATATTTGTGCCATTTGTATGTTCTATATCTTTTATACTGCTATTCAAAAAATTGAAATTTCCACATAATTGAAAAGTATATTTTTTACCCTGTGTTAAATTATTTTTTTGAACTTCCAAACCAGTATCAAATATCTTCCAAAAAAAATGAGTATTCTCCGATAGTTCTTTATTCAATATAAATATTTCAAATTGTAAATCAGGTATTTGAATATTATTATGCAAAATATTAATTGTATACGCGCCTACACTTTTGAATATAACTTCAAAATT